>JANLSL010000054.1:0-8609 GCA_031362385.1 Alphaproteobacteria bacterium
AAGGCCTTCGAAATTGCCGGTTACACCCGCGAAGACGTTGAGAACCGTTTTGGCGGCATGTTGAATGCGTTCAAGTATGGCGCGCCACCGCACGGCGGCTCTGCACCTGGCATAGATCGTATCGTGATGTTGTTGGCCGACGAGCCCAACATTCGAGAAGTGATTTTGTTCCCGATGACCGGCAAGGCCGAAGACTTGTTGATGCAGGCCCCCAACACAGTCTCAGCCAAGCAGCTCAAAGAGCTGCATATCAAGTTGGATTTGCCCAAAGAAACCAAAGAAACGCCCACGCCCGTTGTTTAGAGCATCGCTTTTGCCGAAAACCGGAAGTCCACTTTTCGGCGCGACGCTTTAGCTGCGCGGTTGAATGCCAAGCCGCGTTTTGCGCTCTTGTTTGATTTGGTACATGGCCGCGTCTGCATTCTCGAGCAGTTCTTTCATCTCGATTTTGGATGTGTACATGTACACCCCGCAGCTGGCTTTGATCGGGATGTTGTGCCCGCTCCAGGCGGCGTAGGCATTGTTTAATTTACGATCAAGATCTTCTGCGCGCTGAACACCGTTGCGTTTATTCGAGCGCGGCAACAAAATCGCGAATTCATCGCCGCCGAGCCGGGCGATGTAATCGGTGTCACGAATTTGGGTTTTGAGCAGATTTGCCACCGTCACCAGCACTTCATCACCAGCAGCATGACCATAGGTGTCATTGATGGGCTTGAATTGGTCAAGATCGACAAAAATCAGAACGCCGCCAACACCGTGGCGGCGGGCAACTGACAATTCATGAATCAAACGATCTTCAAAGCCCCGCCGGTTAAGCACGCGCGTCAGGCCGTCGGTGGTGGCCAGGTTCTCAAGTTCGGCAATGCGGCGATCTTGTTTTGCCAGATGATGGCTGAGTTCTTCAACGAGGCCCTGCGCGATGACCGCCAGCTTTGAGGCATCCTTGGCAGACTCTTTCTCGGTGGCAGGCTGAATTTTCTCGCTGAACTTGACCAATTGGGCGAGTTTGGAGACCAGAGGATTGGAGCCCTCAGCATCCTTCTGCGGTGGCGATGGTCGCTCGTGTGCGGCAGCCATAGTCCGAACTCCCCCATTCTCCAGCTATTTATTGAGGGCTGTGATGGCGCAGTCAATTTGTTTTGGCTAGGCGTTGTGTGCTCAAAACAACCTAAGAGTTTAATTTATCGCACCTGGCGATGTTACTCTCGGAGCACGTTATTTTTCATTTGCCCTGGCCACGACGATTTCTGATTATGCTATTGATTTATATACCTAAATTAAGAACAGGCAGAATCCGCGCAAAAAGCCGTTGGTGAGTGTTTACAACTAAAACGCGATATTATTTTACTGGTCACAGCGCTTTTATAAACTCAATCTGAGCATCCATGATGGATAAACCTGTTAATAGTCACAACCATATCCGCCGAATCACTCTCGGGTGTGGGGTGTTGGCTGCGCTCAGTTTTGCGGTCTCGGCCGACGAGTTGCCTGCGCTCGCATCTTACCGCGCCACCTATGACATCGCGTTGGTGCGCGCTACGCAACTGGAAGGTTTGCGTGCCGCAACGGGAAAAATGACGTACGCGCTTGCTGACCGCTGCGATGCCTACACTATTGAAACCGAACTTGATCTTAATTTGGCCTTTTCTAACGGCCTGACCAATCGCGTGGTCAAACACTACGCTGGGTGGGAGTCCAAAGACGGTCGCCGATCTAGGTTCCGGATGCAAATTTACGAAAATGGCGAGCCTGAAGACGCATACACCGGAACGGTTGAGCTGGATGCCGATGGCGCGGGCAAGGCGGTCTACAGTGGGCCGGAAACCATTGCGTTTGATTTGCCTAAAGGAACAATTTTGTCGTCGCGTCAATTGCGTGAGCTGATCAGCGCCGCACAGACAGCCAAGCCGTTCCTGGCGCAGTCGGTGATGGACGGCGCGTTCGAAGAGGGTCCTTACCGCACCACCGGGTTTATCGCACCCGCGCGCGAAGTAATGCTCACGCCAGCACCAACAGACAATGCGACATCGCGTGCCGCGGCGAGCTTGCTGAGTGGACGGTATTGGCCCGTCACATTGGCTTATTTCCCGCTGGCCGAAAATCCCGAAGTGCCAGATTACGAACTCAACGTGCAACTGCTGGGCAATGGTGTCATTCGCGCAATGACGCAAGATTACGGAGCGTACACATTATCGCTACAGCTGACCGGGCTTGTCCCCATCGACGGAGGCTGTTGATGGTCAGTCTAAGGTGGATCGCGCCTGCGTTTTTTTTGTCTGGCGTGGGGCAATTTTCATCTGGCGTGGCACACGCGGCGGCTGATCTGATCTCGTATGAATCCACCTACACTGTACAGCTTGCGCGCGCGAGTTTAACCACGGGGCCGCGTGCGGCTTCGGGCGTGCTTGATTACCGCTTTATGGAAACATGTGATGCGTGGCAGACACGTTCACGTATTATCATGGACTTGACGTTTCGCGATGGCACGACGCTAACCAACGAGCGCGATTTTGAGTCTGCCGAGTCCAAAGACGGCCGCGATTATACTTTTACGGTGAGAACCACCAAAGGCGATATCGCGGTAGAAGCTTTCCGTGGCAGCGCAAAAATGACCCCGCGTGGAAGTGGAATAGCTGTATATGAACTTCCCAACACTGACCCCGAAGCACCGCCACGCAAAGTTACCGTGACTTTGCCGAAGGGCACGTTGTTGCCTGTCCAGCAGACGGCAGCGTTGCTGGAAAGTGCATCAAAGGGCGAGCGCTTTTTTCGCAGTGTTATTTTTAATGGGGCGTCATCGGTGGGCCCGCGTGCCATGTCGACGATTATCGGCCCGCAATTATCGCCAGACTCACCCCCCAGCATTGTGGCCGTGCCGCAGGTAGATCCGGAATTATTGGCAGCCCCTGCGTGGGACTTAAACTTGGCGTTCTATAATTTAATTGAACGCCGCGACACACCGACCTTTGAGGTTTTCCAGCGTTATTATGTGTCGGGCATTGTGCCGTCGTTCGAGCAGCAATTTACTGATTTCACGATCCGGGCAGATCTCGATAAACTTCAGCGCCTCTCCCCACTCCAGTGCGAAAAACCAGGTGCTGCCCCACCCCCCAGAAAACCCCGCTAGTGGAGCGGATTTGACATTTGCTGCCCATTTTAACGTAGGGTCGCGAGGCGAATGTCAAATCCAAAGCTCCACTAAAGTATATATATTCCTAGTGGCTCTTTGATTCTAACATTCGCAAGCCAGCCCATTGAAATGGGATGCAAATGTTAGAATCGAACCACTAGGGCCACAACCACGCAGCACCGCGCACACCACTGGAATCACCATGATGCGGGGGCTTGATCAGCGTTGCGACGGTGTCGCTGAAAACATACGCGGGCAGTTTGGGCGCCACATCACTGTACAACCGCCCAATGTGTGATAGCCCGCCCCCCAAGACGATCACCGATGGGTCGATCAAGTTGATGACGGTGCTCAGTGCCCGCGCAAGTCGTTCGACATAGCGATCCAGCGTTTTTACCGCAGCGGAATCCCCACGCTGCGCCAATTCCACTATTTCATGTGCGCTGAGCGCCAGGGCTGTGGCTCGTTCAAAGTCGGCACTGAGCCCGGGGCCTGATAAAAAAGTTTCGATGCAACCGCGCTGTCCACAGTAACAGCTAGGGCCTGGGCGTTCGTCATCGGTGGGCCAGGGCAGTGGGTTATGACCCCACTCGCCGGTAATAGCGTTGGGCCCGCGCATGATCTTTTGATCGATGACCAAGCCGCTGCCCACACCCGTTCCTAAAATTGCGCCGAAAACAATGTGCGCGCCGCGCCCTGCGCCATCGCTCGCCTCGGATAACGCGAAGCAATCAGCGTCGTTGGCCAGACGCACCGGTTGGCCAATTGCCTCAGCGATATCGCGGTCGAGGGCATGACCAATCAGGCAGACCGAATTGGCACCCTTGATCAGCCCTGTCGCAGGCGAGATGGTGCCAGGAATACCGATGCCGACACTCGGTTTCTTCCCTGCGGTCGTTTGGCCGACGCTTGCCTGCGTAACGCGCACGAGCTCAGCAATCGCCCGGACAGTGGCGGCATAGTCGCCCTGGGGTGTGGCGACACGCTTGCGAAAAAGCTCCTGACCGGCACGATCAATTGCAATCGCCTCGATTTTCGTGCCGCCTAGATCAACGCCAGTGCGTATTTCTGGATTTTCGTTGATGTTATTCATGCCATTTTATCCGCGCGCTGGAGGGTGACGGGCGCGTCTTCATAAGCTAGCATAAAGTTTACCAGTCACAACGTCGCCGGATATATGCCCTCAGCCCACATTACCCCATTTCATGATTCCGTTACCGGAACCATGACGTATCTCGTCGCTGACCCCGCGACCAAATGCGCTGCCATCATTGACCCCGTGCTGGACTACGAGGCCAGTGGCGGACGCACCAGTACCACCTCGGCCGATGCGGTTCTGGCCGCCGTTCGCCAGCAAGGTTTAACGGTGGAGTGGATTCTAGAAACCCATGTTCATGCCGATCACCTGACGGCGGCGGGTTATCTCAAGGCCCAAACCAAGGCCAAGGTTGCCATTGGCGCCGAAATTGTCGTGGTTCAAAAAACATTCGGAACTTTGTTTAACCTGCTCGCGACCATCAAACCTCAAGCTGGCGACTTTGATTGCACTTTTCGTGACGGCGAAAATTTTGTGATCGGAAATTTGTCGGCCCGTGTGATTCATACGCCCGGACACACACCCGCATGTGTGTCGTATCTGATCGGCGATGCAGTTTTTGTGGGCGATACGATTTTTATGCCCGATTCCGGCACGGCCCGGTGCGATTTCCCAGGTGGCGATGCGGCAACGTTGTATCGGTCGGCCCAGACCATACTCAGCCTGCCTGATACCACCCGCATTTTTGTAGGACATGACTATGCGCCCGACGGCCGGGATGTCGCATGGGAGGCCACCGTTGGCGCACACAAGAAAAGCAACATTCACATCGGTGGCGGTGTATCAGTTGAAAAATTTGTCGAGATGCGCACCGCGCGTGACAAAACGCTGTCACTGCCAAACCTGATTCTGCCGTCAGTCCAAATCAACATTCATGCCGGGAATATGCCGGATAAAGAAGCCAATGGCATTTCCTACCTTAAAATGCCGCTGAACGCATTTTGAGGCCTGCAGTGTCTAAGCCCACGCTTATTGTTACACATTCCAGCGGCCTGCAGCATGATACCGGCGCTTTTCACCCCGAATCACCCGATCGGCTGCGCAGTGTGTTGAAGGCGCTGGATCAATCGATATTCAAGAATCTCCACCGTGAAAACGCGCCTGAAGCGACGCGCGAACAAATCGGGCGCGCTCACCCTGGTGACTTTGTTGAGAAAATTATGGCTGCGATGCCACGTCAGGGCCTCAGTCACCTCGACCCCGATACAGTTGTTTCGCCAGGCTCGGGCCAAGCTGTGCTGCGTGCGGCTGGCGCAGTTGTGCGCGCGGTTGATGCCGTGGCAGGCGGTGAGGCCCGCAATGCGTTTTGCGCGGTGCGTCCGCCCGGCCATCACGCAGAGTCGCATCGGGCGATGGGTTTTTGCGTGGTGAATAATATCGCAATCGGCGCCTATCATGCCCGGGCGGTTCATGGGTATCAACGTGTGGCCGTGGTTGACTTTGACGTTCATCACGGCAACGGCACACAAGAGATTTTTTGGAATGATGCCGAGGCCTTTTATGCTTCAACCCATCAGTATCCGTTTTATCCGGGCACCGGTTCGCGTGCTGAAACCGGCGCGCATCATAATGTTGTGAACGTACCCCTGGCGGCAGGAAGCCGCAGCGATGTGTTCCGTGGCGGGATGCGCGATGAGGTACTTCCAGCTCTGATCGCATTTAAGCCCGATATCCTTCTTATTTCTGCCGGATTTGACGCCCACAAAGACGATCCGCTGGCTAACCTGAGCTTGGTTGAAGACGACTATGCCTGGGCGACGGCGACACTGATGGATGCTGCGCAAAAGGTCTGTGGTGGCCGGGTGGTATCGTTGCTCGAGGGGGGCTATAACCTTGATGCGCTGGCCGCCAGCGTCACGGCCCATGTTCAAACGCTTAAGGATTCGTAATGGCTAAGGCACCCGCTCAGGAACCTATCCCCGACGATATCGCCCGCATGGGATTCGAAGAAGCGATGAAGGAGCTTGATACTATTGTGCGCAGTCTTGAGGGGGGGCAGGTGAAATTGGATGAGGCCGTGGAAAAGTATACGCGCGGGTCGCTGCTCAAGCGCCACTGCGAAGCCAAACTGGCCGATGCCAAAATGAAAGTTGAGAAAATTACCCAGGCTGGCAAGGCGCTTGGCCTTGAGCCGATGGACGAGGCTTGAGCCTCGGCGCTGGTCATCTGATGTCCGTCGATTTTTCCAGCACGCTAAGCCAAACTGCTGCGGCGGTTAATCAATTACTCGATCGCCTCATTCCCGCCACCGCTGGTCCTGAAGGCCGTGTCGTCGAAGCGATGCGCTATGCAGCGCTTGATGGCGGCAAACGGTTTCGCCCATTTTTGGTGTGTGCAGGTGCGGACATGTTAGGGGTCGGGCACCACCCCGCCTTGCGGACGGCAGCAGCGGTGGAAATGATTCACTGTTATTCGCTGATCCACGATGATCTGCCAGCCATGGACAACGACGATTTGCGGCGCGGACGGCCCACTGTGCATAAGCACTGGGATGAGGCGACGGCCATTCTGGCAGGCGACGCGTTGCTCACGCTGGCGTTTGAAACCTTGGCCGCACCCGAGACTCATCCAAACGCTGAAGTGCGCATGTCATTGGTGGTTGATCTTGCCAAAGCAGCAGGTGCGGCGGGCATGGTGGGTGGGCAAATGATCGATTTAGCTGCGCCGAAATTGAATCTCGATGTTGCGGGCCTGACCCATTTGCAAGACCTCAAGACCGGACGGATGATTGCGTTTGCGGCTTCAGCTGGCGCCATTTTGGCCTCTGATCCGTCAGCACAAACAGCACTTTATTCGTACGGACTAGATGTGGGCCTGGCCTTTCAGGTTGCCGACGATATCTTGGATGTCGAAGGGTCACCCGGTGAAATTGGCAAGACTCCGGGTAAGGATATGGCCGCCGGAAAGCCGACTTTTGTCTCCCGCCTGGGGGTGGGAGGTGCTAAAAACTTAAGCGCAACTTTAGTCGAGCGCGCAATTGGCCGGTTGGACGGGTTTGGCCCCAAAGCAGATATTTTGCGCCAAGCGGCCCATTTTGTTATCGCCCGAAAATCTTAAGGTAAAACGGTTCCCACGTGAGCGAAACTTCGATCCCCCCACAAACGCCGCTGCTGGATACACTCAGTGTGCCCAAAGATGTGCGTACTTTATCCGAAGCACAACTCAATCAGCTTGCTGATGAAGTGCGCGCTGATCTGATTCATTCGGTCTCACGCACCGGTGGGCATTTGGGTGCGGGACTTGGTGTGGTGGAATTAGCCGTTGCTTTGCATCATGTTTTTGATACGCCGACGGATCGATTGATTTGGGATGTGGGCCACCAAGCCTACCCACACAAAATTCTCACCGGACGCCGCAGCCGTATGACGACGATCCGTCAAAAAGACGGGCTGTCGGGTTTTACGATGCGTTCTGAGAGTGAATACGATCCGTTTGGGGCAGGCCATAGTTCCACATCAATCTCGGCGGGCCTTGGTATGGCTGTCGCGCGTGATTTGCGCGGTGATAAAAACCATGTGGTGTGCGTCATTGGCGACGGTGCCATGAGTGCAGGCATGGCCTATGAGGCTATGAACAATGCGGGCAGTTTAAAAAGCCGGTTGATCGTGATTCTGAATGACAACGATATGTCGATTGCCCCGCCGGTGGGGGCGATGAGCGCCTATTTGTCGCGGTTGCTATCGTCTAAGCCGTACATCAGCCTGCGCCAGGCCATGAAGCAAATCGCCTCTCACTTTCCAAAAAAGTTAGAAGAGGCTGCGCGTAAGGCCGAGGAATATACGCGCGGCATGGTCACCGGAGGGACGCTGTTTGAAGAATTAGGTTTCTACTATGTCGGCCCTCTCGATGGTCATCGCATCGATCATCTTGTCCCGGTGCTGAAGAACGTGCGCGATTCCGATGCCTTTGGCCCGGTGTTGATTCACGTTGTCACACAAAAGGGTAAAGGTTATGCGCCCGCCGAACAATCGGCTGATAAATTTCACGGCGTGACAAAATTCGACGTGGTCTCGGGTGCGCAAGTTAAAGCCCAGGCCCAAGCGCCATCGTATACTTCGGTGTTTGCAAAAGGCCTGATCGCCGAGGCCGAGCACGACGACAAGATTATTGCCATCACCGCTGCCATGCCAAGCGGAACTGGGCTGGATAAATTTGGAGAAAAATTCCCTACGCGCTGTTTCGATGTGGGTATCGCCGAGCAACACGCGGTAACGTTTGCGGCTGGCCTGGCGACCGAGGGCTTCAAACCGTTCTGTGCGATTTACTCCACATTTTTGCAACGTGCCTACGACCAAGTAGTGCATGACGTCGCCGTGCAGAACTTAGCAGTGCGTTTTGCGATGGACCGGGCGGGCTATGTGGGGGCCGACGGCGCCACCC
>JANLSL010000088.1:0-3793 GCA_031362385.1 Alphaproteobacteria bacterium
CCGGGCTAAAATATAAAGATCCCGGCCCCCACGCTTCATATTTTCTCGGCTGTTAAAGCCCTGAAAGTTGCTGTGAACCGATAAACTAATCAACGCATGGGCTTTTAACTTTTAATATGTGCCACCCCCTTGGGCTGGCACTTTTGTTTTTGGACTCATAGCTTTTCGTGTGGGCTTAGATTACGGTCCCGCCGCCAAGCTGGATATCACAGAGGGCGATTAGCTCAGCTGGTAGAGCGCTTGCTTTACACGCAAGATGTCGGCGGTTCGAACCCGTCATCGCCCACCACCCTTTAGCCCTTCTTGCAAACGGCCTTGGGGTTCACAGAGTAGACCCCCCCGAAAACCTCCAAAAAACGTAATGGTGTCAATACGCTTATTGTCCCGGATTGGCTTGACTTGAAGTATGGCCACCGCTTAGATCACGCCACTTTCGCGGGGCTGGATGGGGACGTGGGCATCCGGGTTAACGCGTGACTAAGTGCCTGGATAAGAACAAGAATTAGGCGCCCTGCGCTTACCTTTTCAGAGCACTGCTTGGGGATGCTGGCGATGACGGAATTACTCAAAGAATATCTTCCCATCCTGATTTTTATCGGGCTCGCTTTTGGTTTGGCGCTGGTTATCGTTGTTGCTTCGTTGATCGTTGGCCCAAGCCGTCCTGACCCCGAAAAAAACTCGTCCTACGAATGCGGATTTGAGGCTTTCGATGATGCCCGTGGCAAATTCGATGTACGGTTTTACTTAGTCTCGATCCTTTTTATTATTTTCGATCTTGAAGTCGCATTCTTGTTTCCCTGGGCCGTGAGCTTGGGTCAGATCGGGCTTTACGGTTTCTGGTCGATGATGATTTTCCTAGGCGTGCTGACGATTGGCTTCGTCTACGAGTGGCGCAAAGGCGCCCTGGAGTGGGAATAAAGCCATGAACGTGGTGCCTGCTGTCGCAAAAACCGACCCTATCCGTTCAACGCTGCCTGCCGACGGCGAGTTTATGGCGCGCGTTGCAGATGAGCTTCAGAACAAAGGTTTCCTGCTCACGTCGCTCGACAAACTTGCCAATTGGGGCCGCACAGGTTCCATGTGGCCAATGTCATTTGGGTTGGCGTGTTGTGCGGTCGAGATGATGCACTCAGCCATGGCGCGTTACGACCTGGACCGTTTTGGCATGGTGTTTCGTCCCAGCCCACGTCAGTCCGACGTGATGATCGTCGCGGGAACTTTGACGAACAAAATGGCGCCCGCCTTGCGCAAGGTTTACGACCAGATGCCCGAGCCGCGTTGGGTGATCTCGATGGGCAGCTGCGCCAATGGCGGCGGCTATTATCATTATTCGTACTCCGTGGTGCGCGGCTGCGACCGCATCGTGCCGGTTGATATTTATGTTCCAGGATGCCCCCCGACCGCCGAAGCCTTGTTGTACGGCATTCTCCAGCTTCACAAAAAAATCCGCCGCGTTGGCACGATAGACCGCTAAGCACAATACCAGCATGACCACATCACCCGACCCCATTGAAACACTTCGCGAGCTTGGCAGCGCTATTGCTGCGGCTTTGCCGACGGATGTGCTGGGGACTGGGGTGAAGGGCGGCGAGCTGAGTATTCGTGTTCATCGAGCTTCGATTGCAAAGGTGCTGGTGCACCTTCGTGATGCTTCTAATTGTCAGTTCTCGCAGTTGATCGATATTTGCGGCGTTGACTATCCTGACAATGTTGAGCGCTTCGAAGTTGTCTATCACTTGCTCAGCATGAAGCAGAACCTTCGTATTCGCGTCAGGCTGACGGCAGACGAGGAAATGGCTGTTCCTTCGGTCAGCGGCATTTTCCCGTGTGCAAATTGGCTCGAGCGCGAAGCGTGGGATATGTACGGCATCTTCTTCTCGGATCATCCCGATTTGCGCCGGATCCTGACCGACTATGGCTTTGATGGTCATCCGCTGCGCAAAGATTTCCCGCTCACGGGATACGTTGAGATGCGCTACGACGAAGATCAAAAGCGCGTTGTCTATGAACCCGTGAACTTGACCCAAGACTTCCGTAACTTTGATTTCCTCAGCCCCTGGGAAGGTTTGCGCGCACCGCTGCCGGGCGACGAAAAAGCGACGGCGGGGAAGAGCTAGCCATGGGTGGCGCAAGTGCTGACGTCGAAATTGAAAACTACACGCTCAACTTTGGGCCGCAGCATCCTGCGGCGCACGGTGTGTTGCGCTTGGTACTGGAAATGGACGGCGAGGTCATCGGCCGGGTTGATCCACATATCGGGCTCCTCCACCGTGGCACTGAAAAGCTGATCGAGTACAAAACTTACCTGCAAGCTGTTCCATACTTTGATCGGCTTGATTACGTCTCGCCGATGAATCAAGAGCAGGCCTTCGCGATTGCCGTCGAGCGCTTGCTGGGTATAGCACCTCCGCCGCGCGCGAAGTACATTCGCATGCTGTTTTGTGAACTGACGCGCATTCTCAACCACATCATGAATATCGCCTCTTATGCCATGGATGTCGGTGCCATGACGCCGTTCCTGTGGACGTTCGAAGAGCGCGAAAAGCTGATGGAGTTCTACGATGCAGTGTCCGGTGCGCGCATGCATGCGGCGTATATTCGCCCCGGCGGTGTTGCCCAAGATATGCCCACGGGCTTGTCTGATCGGATTATGGCGTGGGCCAGCAACTTCCCCAAGATTATCGATGATATGGAAGGGCTGCTGACCGAGAATCGTATTTTCAAGCAGCGCGTCGTTGATATCGGACGCGTGACGTCTGATGAGGCGCTGGCCTGGGGCTTCACGGGGCCAAACTTACGCGCCTCGGGCGTTGCCTGGGATTTGCGCAAAGCTCAGCCTTATGATGGTTATGAAGATATGGATTTTGACATCGCCATTGGCAAGAACGGCGATTGTTATGATCGCTATCTCGTGCGGGTTGAAGAAATGCGCCAATCGGTGCGCATCATCAAACAGTGCCTCGAGAAAATGCCGTCGGGGCCAGTTCGTGTGAATGATCGAAAAATTATGTCACCGCCGCGTGCAGAAATGAAGTCGTCGATGGAAGCTTTGATCCATCATTTTAAACTTTACACCGAAGGTTACAAAGTTCCCGCTGGCGAAATATATGCAGCGGTTGAAGCGCCGAAAGGTGAGTTTGGCGTCTACATTGTGGCGGATGGGTCGAACCGTCCTTATCGCTGCCGAATCCGGGCACCTGGCTTCATCCACCTTCACGCAATGGATTTCATGTTGCGTGGCCATATGCTGCCCGATGTGCCAGCCGTTTTAGGGTCTATTGATATTGTGTTCGGTGAGGTTGACCGATGAGCGTTCGTCAACTCGCCAAAGAACAGCCAGCCAGTTTCGCATTCAAAGCTGAATACATTGAACGTGCGAAAAATATTATCGCCAAATACCCAGCCGGTCGTCAGGCCAGCGCCGTTATTCCACTGCTTGATCTGGCGCAACGCCAAGAGGGTTGGGTGACGCGCCCGGCAGTTGATGTTATTGCGCAGATGCTTGGGATGCCATCGATACGCGTCCTTGAGGTCGCGACTTTCTATACGATGTTTGAATTGCATCCAGTTGGTCAGCACCACATTCAGGTTTGCACAAATTTGCCGTGCCTGCTTCGTGGTTCCGATCACGTTGTAAAAGCATGCAAAGAAAAGCTGGGTATTGGTTTGGGTGAACGCACCGCCGATGGCCAATTCAGTTTGATGGAAGTCGAGTGCGCCGGGGCTTGCGTCAATGCGCCCATGGCGCAAATTGGCGATGACTACTTCGAAGACGTCGACGCCGTTTCGATTG
>JANLSL010000098.1:0-4875 GCA_031362385.1 Alphaproteobacteria bacterium
AGCAAGACTGACCAGAGCGTGACATAAGCCGTCGTCACCCCTGCTGGCGGTTGGAAAAGCTGGATGAGAGAGAGCCCCGCCACCAGTGCTCCAACCGCAATCCAGGGCTTGCGCCGTCCGGCCTTAAAGCGCCAGCGGTCACTCAAAGCACCAATAAGCGGATCAGTAATAACGTCAGTGGTTCGTGCCAACAGCAATGCCGCACCTGCCGCAGCCAATCCCAGCTCAGTGCCATACATCGATGGCAAAAACACCGCAGCAGGGATGGTCGGCATCGCCAGCGCGAAACCGGGCAGGGCATACAGGCCAAGACGAGAGAGGGGAATGCGCGGGGTGTTCATATGTCTAGTGGTTCGATTCTAACATTCGCATCGCGTTTCACTGGGCTGGCTTGCGAATGTTAGAATCATGAGAACCACTAGGTATATATATACTTTAGTGGAGCTTTGGATCTGACATTCGCCTCTCAGTGCTGAGTTAAAGTGGGGTGCGAATGTCAGATCCGCTCCACTAGATACGATGCGCCCGCGTAAAAAGCCCACGTAAAAAATATTGCAGCGTCGGGGTTAGCTTTTCACCAATTTGAACTGGCCGACATCAATGCTTTTGGCACGAAAGCCACCTTCGCAGTAGGCCAGGTACATTTCCCACATGCGCCGGAAGCGTTCGTCAAAACCCAAAGGCTGGATTGACGACCATGCGCCCAGGAATCGGTCGCGCCAAACTTTAAGGGTTTGGGCGTAACTGAGGCCAAACATGTCTGCGCCCGCAAAGTTCAGTTTAGCTTTATCAAACTGAGCTTTGAGAATCTCCACAGTGGGCAACATGCCGCCCGGGAAGATGTAACTTTGGATGAAGTCGGCACTTTTGCGATAGGTCTCGTAGCGGTCTTCGGCGATGGTGATAATTTGCAATGCGGCTGATCCGCCGCTGACCAAACGATCGCGCACCATCTGGAAATAGCGTGGCCAGTTGGCCTCGCCCACTGCTTCAAACATTTCGATTGAGGCAATGCGGTCAAAGGTGCCGGTGGTGTCGCGGTAATCTTCCAACCTGAAATCCACGCGGTCGCCGAGGCCCTGTTTGGCCATGCGCTCAGACGCGAATTTCAGTTGTTCTTTGGACAGCGTCAGCCCTGTGACGTGACAGCCATATTCTTTGACGGCGACTTCAGCAAAGCCCCCCCAGCCGAACCCGACCTCAAGGACGCGATGTCCGGGTTTGAGTTCCAGCATGTCTGCGATGCGGCGGTATTTGCGCAGCTGTGCTTCGGATAATGCTTGCCCGTCGTGCTCGAAGTACGCCGACGAATAGGTCATCGTCGGGTCAAGCCATTGACCATAGAACTCGTTGCCCAAGTCGTAATGCGCTGCGATGTTGCGCTTGGCGCCAATCTTGGTGTTCGAGCGCAGCAGGTGGCTAATGCGATGCCACGCGCGGTGGAAGAAATTTTGCAAAGCTCCTGCATCCCACGATGTCGCATTTAATGTGGCGAGTTCGATCACGTTGGCGAGTTCAGGGCTGTCCCAATCGCCGTCCATGTATGATTCAACAAAGCCGAAATCGCCTTGGGTCCAAAAGCGATGCAACGCACGCCAACGGCGCACATGAATGATGGCGTGCGGCCCACCGCCGCGCTCACTGGGCAGTTCATACTCGCTGCCGTCTGGCATGGTGATCGTCAGACGCCCAACATCAAGCCGGCGAACAACGTTGATCGCCTTTTGAATCAGTGGATTACCGCGATGATACTGATCACGGTCTGCGGCTGTGCTGCGCACGGTCGCCTCGCTCATCGTATGCTCCCTCTCTGGCCGATCTTATGTTCTGATAACGGTGATCGGCTCTGGTGGGGGCTCCGGCCGGTGAACCAGCGGTACCCCCTTGATCCATAACCTTAAAGCTTCCCAATGGATTCCGCCAATAACCTTCAGCGTCATCAATGGATATGACCAAAATAATTGCCAAAGAACCTTACTGGTAAAGGGCTTTTGCGCGCCTGCAAAAGACGCAAAAAGCAAGGCGCCTTCAGAATCAGACTCATGAATCGATACCGCAATGTCAGCACCAGGTGGTTTGATACGAAAATTGTAAATCATGCCCATGTTGATGAAGGGCGAGACATACAGTTCCTTCACGCAGGTTTGGCGCACGATATCTTCAGACGGACCATCGACGGGGAACAAGTAAGAGTGGCGCTGATGGAAAGTGTTGCTGACCTGATGCAGCACCGCGGCCAGCTCGCCGTTGGGCCGATAGCAAAAATAAACGCTCAAAGGGTTAAACGCATACCCCATGATGCGCGGGTAACACAGCAAGCGCACGGGGCCGTTGCTGGTGTCGATACCTGCTTTGGCGAGTTCGCCAAGCACCCATGGTTTAAGCGGCGCATTTTGCCTTGGTCCATGATCGCGATCATAGAAGCTAAAGGCGCTGAAACGATTGTAGCCAAAACCTGCGACATCTTGGTCAAGTGCATCGAGTTCATCGAGATCAATCAACAGCGAAAAGACGCGGTAGCTCAGCTTGTGCTTACGCGGCCGCACCCGGCGATGCATCACAGTGCCAGTATAAAAACACGAGGCAGGTTGATGGGTGCGCAAATCCATCAAGCAGCTTTCGGGGCTAAATAAATACGCCCTGACTCTTCGGATACCGTCCACGGCCGCCGCGCCCCACTTAGTGACTCGGCGACCGCCAGCCCTGCTTGCAACCCATCTTCGTGGAAGCCGTGCCCGAAATACGCTCCGCAAAACCAGGTTCGGTTTGCACCCTGGATTGACCAGAGTTGTTTTTGTGCTTCGAGTGCGGCCTGATCAAAAATCGGATGCTCATAATCGAAGCGCGCTATCACCGATGCAGGCTTGGGCTCGCGGTGTGGATTAAGTGTCACAAAAATTGGAAATTTTGTGTCGATGTTTTGCAAGCGGTTCATCCAATAGGTCAGGCAGACCAAGCGCGTATCGCGGTCACCTGATTCTGAGATGTAATTCCAGCTCGACCATGCCCGGCGACGTTTAGGCATCAAGGTTGGATCTTTGTGCAGTATGGCGTGATTGCGTTCGTAACGAATAGCGCCAAGAAGGTGACGCTCATGCCCGCTGGCATCGCGGAGGAGTGCCAGCGCCTGATCAGAATGTGAGGCCATCACAACCTGATCATACGTTTCTGTGGTGCCATCGGCGGCACTCACCACCACGCCGTTTGTGTTCCGCGTTACAGATTTGACCGGACATTTGAGGCGAATGCGATCTGCAAATGAGTCGGTGACTTTTTTGACGTATTCACGGCTGCCACCGCTGACCGTACGCCATTGTGGGCGTTTACGGTCTTGAACTTCCAACAGGCCATGATTTTTAAAGAACCTTACAAACGACGCGAGTGGATATTCGCGCATATCTTTGAGTGACGATGACCAAATCGCGCTGCCCATGGGCAGCAAGTGGTCGCGCAGAAAAGCTTCGCTGTAGCCATGGCTGAACAAATATTCGCCCAGTGATTTTCCTAGGTTCTCTGGTTTTGCGGCATCAGCAACGCATTCGCGGTAAAACCGCATGATGTCCCACACCATGTTCCAGAAGCGCGGACGAACCAAGTTTCGCTTTTGCGCCAACATCGTCCACAGTGTATTGCCGGAGTATTCGAATGCCCCGCCATTGAGCGAGGCCGAAAACGACATTTCGCTGTGCTCGGTGTTAACGCCGAGCGTATCGAACAGCGCGGTGAGGTTGGGGTAGGTATGGTGGTTATAAACAATGAAGCCGGTATCGACCGGAATGGCACGCTGGAGGCCCTGATCGTCGAAGGGGACATCGACGGTGTTACAGTGGCCACCAATCCAGGCCTCTTTTTCGTACACTGTGATCTGATGGTTCTGGTTCAAAAGCCACGCGGCGGAGATACCTGATATCCCCGTTCCAATAATGGCTATGTTCAATCGTTCGCGGTTGTGCATTGAATACCTTAGCTCAGCACCTATGTTTTTTTGGCTCCCGCGCTGAACTTCGTCACCGAGAACTTTTAAATGCATAGACTTTTGTTGGGCCCGTCGGGCGTTCGTATCAAGCTATTTACATCAGCATCAGTAAACCATGCAAAATGATTAAGGTGCTGAAATATATATCTTTTCTCTCTCCAGATTGCAGAATCTCTACTTATGATACGCCGTCCACGGCACCTCGGTTCACCACGCTACCCTATATGAATGATCCAGATCTCATGTCCCTGCGTAAGATTTATGTAACACAGCCTTTTCGCGGGGATGACAGTTGCTCTTATCGCTCACTATGGACAGCGTTGCATCGGCACCCAGTGTTATGGGCATGTCGAGCCCAACTGCGCTCTATCAACATCGGCCGGGGGCCATAATGTCGGTGGGGAGCGCGGGGCTACAACCAGACACCCAGGTCGATTTCTCGGCCTTGGTTGTGGCTGTGGCGCAGCGCCAGGATAAGCAAGCCTTTGCGCAATTGTTCCAACATTACGCCCCGCGTGTAAAAAGCTATCTCATTCGTCACGGAGCTGACGGCGGTCAGGCTGAAGAGGTTGTCCAAGAGACAATGCTGTCGGTATGGCGCAAGGCTGGCATGTTCGACCGTACCAAGGCCTCAGCCGGAACCTGGATTTTCACAATCGCGCGTAATTTGCGTATTGATGCCATCCGCAAGAGCCGCAGGCCCGAGTTTGATGCTGATGATCCGGCATTTGTACCCGACGCCGAGCAAGCGCCAGATGACTCGCTGCAAGCTGATGAAATGCGTACACGGGTGCGCGACGTATTGAAAACCTTGCCCGAAGAGCAAGCCTCGGTGGTTCATTTGTCCTTCTTTGAAGACAAACCCCACAGCGAAATCGCTGAACAACTTTCATTGCCTC
>JANLSL010000166.1:0-7140 GCA_031362385.1 Alphaproteobacteria bacterium
TGCTCCACTTTTCCGTTGCGTGCTACGATCAACGACAACGATGACATTTTCTCGGCATAAGTAGCCGCATTTGTAATAGCCTCAGGCGCAATCGAGCGTTCAGGCTCGGGTGTTAGTGGAACCTCAGGGCCATTGCCGCCCTTCACGGTTTCGCGTGGGTTAATCCACGTGGGTAACGTGACGGGCGTTTGACCCTGAATTGATATCCAGCGGGACCAGAAACTCAACTCGCCAGCAAGCTTATCGGCGAACGGTGCTGGTTGGGGTGCTTTGGGCGGAACAACTATGGCAGCGCGTGGCGGTGCTCCGAGGCCAAGCCCACGGAGAATTATGTTGGGCAGTTTGGCGTTATCCCATTCGGGTTTACCGGGCGCTGCGCGCAAACCAGTACGTACAATGATGAGGTTTTGCGAGGGCACCATGTAGACGATTTGCCCGTTCATGCCATCGAACAAAAATAAATCATCAGCAAGATAAGGCTCTGAATGAAATGCGCCGGGCCGGGGCGCGGTATTATTGGGCGAGTTCGGGCGATGATAAAGTCTGCGTTGCGTGAAGGGCTGGCCCAGCCAAGTCATTAATCCGAAGTGTGGATTGTTGGGCGAGGGCTTGCGCATCTCGGTGGTCCACCACTCTGGCAGCAGTTGCTGGTCGCCGATTCTGCCACCGTTTAATACTAACATGCCAACGCGCAGCCAAGTTTCTGGCGGCAGCATGAGGCAACACCCGCCGTGAGGCAGCCCGCCTGGCCGGTTGACCCAAATCGAGCCGCCCGCAGCACCAATGGGTTTGAGAATCGCTGTGCTGAGATATTCCGCGTAGCGTTTTTTCGTCGCCCCCTCGATGATGAGAGGCATCAAATCTGCGGTAATGTCGCTGTAGTCGTAGGCAGATCCAGGTGCGAATTCCTGGGGGATGCGATTGACCAGAATATCGTCCCACTGGGGATCAAGATAACGCCGCGAGCTGAGACTGTAGGGCCCCCCGCCGCGAAACCACATCAAACCGCTCGACATTTGCAAGACGTTGCGGATGGTTGTTTTTGCTTTGGGGGTGCTTTGCCACGCGGGAATATAATCAGCCACCGAATCATCAAGTGATTTGATGAAGCCATCTTTGATCGCAGCACCAATCAGCAAGCCGCCCAACATTTTATGCAAACTGCGCGAATTGACGACCGTATCGCGTCGGCTATTCCAATACGACGCAAGCTGAAGTTTGCCCTTGTGCCAGATCAGCAGGCTGCTGCTGCGGTTCTGACCGGCATAGGCCCTGGCCTGCTCGAGCACATTTGCGGGTAGGGTCAGTTGTTCAGGCGGGGCGACGTCGATGTATTCAAGGTGGAGCCCCGCCACTGGTTCGGTGGGTTGGTAGCTATCGACATCACCGCTTCCGCCTTTTTCCGCAACGGCGATGAAGCGGTCCCAGTAGACGCGGTTGGTGGCGTAAAAAATGCCAGCGATGGCCGCCAGCGCAGCAAGGGCAATGAAAAATTTGATTTTCACGACGCCTCCGTCGGTGCGGGAGAATCGCATATCAATAAAAGGCTGCTATTTTTTGTTGTCATTGCCCGCTTTATGCGGGCAATCCATGGTCCGACGATTACAAACCGAAGCGGTTGTGAACTTTGAAAGATGGATCGCCCGAATGAATCGGGCGATGACATATAAGGAGCTAGCACCATTATGGCCATATCCAAGAGTACTGCCCGCCGGTGGGTCTTCAATATTATCCTACGAAGATTGCAGTCGATACCCGACGCCTGGCTCGGTCAAGAGGTGACGTGGCGCTGCGGGGTCTTGTTCCAGTTTTTGGCGCAACTGCCCCACATACACGCGTAAGTACTGCGTTTCCTCAACGTACCCTTGCCCCCAAACTTCTTGCAACAGCTGCTGGTGGGTGATGACCTTGCCGGCGTGCGAGGCCAGGATGCGCAATAAGTCGTATTCCTTGCGTGACAGGCGCACCGCCTTTCCGCTGACGGTGACAAGCCGTTTGACCAAATCGATAACAATCTCACCGGCTGTAATCGTGGTTCCAGCCTCAGAGGAATCCACTGCTTTTTGTCGCAAGCATGCGCGCATGCGTGCCAGCAGCTCGCCCATGCTGAATGGCTTGGTGACGTAGTCGTTGGCCCCACGATCCAAGGCCTCAATCTTATCGCTTTCATCGGAACGTACTGACAGCACGATAATGGGTACTTTGCTCCATTCCCGCAGTGAGGTGATGACATCAAGGCCATCGGTATCGGGCAGGCCGAGATCAAGGATGACAAGTTCAGGTTTTTGGAGGGTCGCTTGTCGCACGCCTTCTTTACCGGTATCGGCCTCGACCACGGTGTAATCGTGGGCCTGTAAGCTGGCGCGCAGGAATCGCCGAATCTGTGGTTCATCGTCGACGATCAGAATGCGAGGGAAATCAGGCATGGTGAGATTTTCTATCGCCTTATATATCTGCCAGCTCAGTGTCGTCGGGCGTCAAGATCGGCAAACGGATGCGAATAGTTGTGCCGTGACCTGGCCCTTCGCTCAAGGCCTCGATTGTCCCGTTGTGGGCCTCGACGATGCCTTTACATATGGCCAACCCAAGGCCAGTGCCGGGAACAGTTCGGTCGCGTTGCTTGGCGCGGTAGAATTTGTCGAAGACCGCACCAAGTTCATCACTTGCGATACCACGGCCTTGATCAGTCACATCTATCGCAACGTCATCGCCCACGTGATGCACACTGATTTGGATATCACTCTCAGGGGGGGCATATTTTGCGGCGTTATCAAGCACGTTGACAATCACATTTTCCATCAACACAAAATCAGCGTGAACCAACGGCAGTTTATCGGCGACATTCAGGTACACCTCGTGATTTTGCAGGCGCCGGTGTGATGCATCAAGTGCGGTGCTGACCAAATCACCTGCATCTGCCCATTGCAGGCGTGGCAGCAAAACACCCGATTCGAGTTTATTCATCTGCAATATGTTTTTCACGAAACGATTCAGCCGCTCGGCTTCTTCGATCACGGTGGTCAAAAGTTCATCGACCACTTCTGGAGTGTAGCTTCCGCCATATGAAAGTAAGCTGGTTGCCGAGCCGATGATTGACGCCAAAGGGGTGCCGAAGTCATGGGAGATTGACGACAGAAGTGCCGAGCGCAATTTCTCGGTTTGCGCAAAGACCCGCGTATTTTCAATCTCTTGCTTGCGCATCGTGCGCTCAACCGCAACCGCTGCAATGCGGCAAAGCGATTCGACCAGACGGCGAAACGTTTCAGTTTGCGTACGCTCGTGGGATACATTTTTTAAGACAAGAACGGCAACAGTCCCTTCGAGCGTGATCAACGGGAAATAAATATCTGAATCTGGTTGTTGGCTGTTACGGTCAGGGAACCGGCCTTCAGTAAATGCCGTTCGCGCCGCTTCGATTTCTGCTTGGCTGAGGTGCGCGCCTGGTGGAAAAGCAACTTGCAAAATCGCACTGCGCGCGCGCGTATTTTCCAGCGCATCAGAAAGCCTGAACGGGGCAAGCAAGATCGCCTCGCACTCGAATAGATATTCGCTTTGCCGCACGATGGCGCGGAATATGCCATCGGTGTCGCTGGCTACTGCGATATCACGCGTGAGTTGAAACAACGCGCGCGCTTCGATGGCTTGCCGTTCAGCGCGTTGCACCTGGCTGCGCAGGCGCGCGGCAAGATTGCTGGTGATCGCAGCCACCACCGTGAACATTAACAAGAGGAGGAGGTTTTCAAC
The DNA here is from genome assembly GCA_031362385.1 of Alphaproteobacteria bacterium. Taxonomy (GTDB): domain Bacteria; phylum Pseudomonadota; class Alphaproteobacteria; order Rhodospirillales; family Rhodospirillaceae. Next base: position 3,745 of record JANLSL010000166.1, read on the forward strand.
TGAGAATAATTTATCTGAAAGTGAATAGCGCGGCGCGGTAAAGAAGAAGTCAACCATCGCGACGCTGAGCACACAGGTAAAAAGCCCCGCCGCCAGGCCATAGGCACTGGCACTGTAGACAACGGCAGCGAGAAAAATTGTTGATAGATTTGCGGTCGGCATTGTCGAGCCAATCCACTTCGCAGCAAGTGCTGCAATACTCACTGCGAATGCGCTTAAGACATATTCATGAAACCAGGGGCGTCGCTGATCAAGTCGCCACTCAAAGTCTTGCCAAATTTGTGCGTAGTGGCGCCGACGACCAAGCTCTTGGGTGACGCGTGCTTCAATTTCAGCGGCCGCAGCAGTGATGATGGCCAGCGTGGCAGATGACAGCCCGCTCTCCCACGGCCAGCGCGCTTTGGGCCCCAAGACAAATTCGCTGGCTGTAGCGTATTGCGCGTCGATCAGGCTGGCGCGCAACTCTGCATGCGTGCTCCACCAAAATATGTTTGCTTTCCAACGGGCCGCCAATCGCTCAATGCGCGCTGTGCGAGGCGTACCCTGCAACATCTCGCGCCAGCCGATGGGTTTGCGTAAGTAAAGGCGCATGACTCCTGCCCGCTCACGCGAAATCCAGGCGGCTTCACGAATCAGCGCTTCAAGGTCGGCATGAAAATCGAACACCACCGCGACAATCCGCTGGGGTGGGTGTGGCACGTTCATGGCAGTGGGTTGATCCATCGGAACGTTAGATTTCAGGTGGGGCGCGGTTGTGAGAGGCTGGGGCCAAAGAGCAACGATACAACAAACAATAAGGTTGCGGTGGCAACAATGGCAGGGCCAGACGGCAAATCCCAACTGACGGATGAAAATAATCCGCCCCCGACAGCAACCATGCCCAGGACAACCGTTACGGCAGCCATCGCTTCAGGGCCCGAGGCGAAGCGCCGTGCCGCAGCCGTGGGAATGAGCAGAAGTGCCGAAATCAGCAGCACACCAACGATTTTCATGGCCAGTGCCACGGTGATGGCGACCAGAAGCATAAAAATGATTTTAATACGCGCACTGGCAATCCCTTCGGCGATGGCCAGGTCGGCGTGTACCGTCAGTGCGACCAGAGGTCGCCAGATCGCTGCCAAAGCGCTGAGGACAATCGCCGCGCCACCATAAATCCAGAGGATGTCATTGTTTGTGACGGCGAGAATGTCGCCAAACAAGTAGCCCATCAAATCAACGCGCACGTTATCCATGAACCCAATCGCAATAAGGCCAAACGAAAGTGCAGCGTGCGACAAAATGCCAAGCAATGTGTCAGTTGGAACGCGCGACTGAGCTTGAAAACCAAGCAGCACTGCGCTGACGGCAACACAGGTGATCATCACACCAGCGATGGGCGATACCCCCAGGGCAAAGCCTGCCGCAACGCCGAGCAGGGCCGCATGCGAAAGGGTGTCACCGAAATAGGCCATGCGTCGCCACACAACAAAGCAGCCCAACGGTCCGGCGATCAGAGCGATGCCGCACCCAGCGATCAGTGCCCGGAGCATAAAATCATCCATTAGTGCGGCCCATGATTATGATGATTGTGATCATGATGCTGATGATCATGGACCACATGGCCATCGGGGGCATGGGCGTGGTCATGCCGATGCGTATAGAGCGCCAGCGTGCCAGCCCCTGCCGGGCCAAACAAGCGCAAGAATTCGGGGTCGCGGCCCACATCTTCTGGGTGGCCTGAGCAACAGACATGGCTGTTCAGGCAATACACGCGTGTGGTTGCGGCCATCACGATGCTGAGATCATGCGAGACCAGCAGCACACCGCAGCCGGTGCGGTCACGAATACGCTGGATAATTTGGTAGCACTCGACTGCGCCATTCATGTCGAGGTTTTGCGTGGGCTCATCAAGCACCAGCAGATTAGGGTTGCGCAGCATGGCGCGCGCCATCATCACCCGCTGAAGCTCACCCCCCGAAAGTGTGTGAATGCTGGCGTCGATCAAGCTGCCGACGCTGAGTTCATCAAGTGCTGCGCGAAGTTGAGTTTTGGTAACGTCGACTGTCAGCGTCATCAAGCGCCGTACTGACATCGGCAGTGACGAATCAAGCGCAAAGCGCTGGGGTAAATATCCGATACGCAGATCAGGCCGGCGCACGACAGTACCGTCATCGGCTTTCTCGAGGCCAAGTGCGACTTTGACTAATGATGATTTTCCCGCACCATTGGGGCCAATCAGTGTTACGATCTCACCTTCACTCACCACCATATCAACGTGATCGAGAATGCGTTTGTTACTGCGCATCAAGCCAACAGCATTCATGACGATCAAGGGGGTCATGAGCTACACATCTCGGCAGTTGGGGCACAGCCCCGTGACTTCAACAACCTCGCCGGAAGGCTTAAAGCCACGCGCTGCCGCTGCGCGCGCTACAGTTTTGCTCACGGCATCGCTGGTGATTTCGGCAACTACATTGCAGCGGCTGCAAATCAGAAACTGCCCATTATGATTGTGGCCCGGATGTCGGCAGCCAATAAAAGCATTTCGGCTCGACAAGCGATGAACCAAACCATTCTCAATCAGAAAATCCAAAGCGCGATAGACCGCCATGGGCGCATTGCGCTCACCACTTTTATTCAACTGCGCAAGAATGTCGTAGGCCCCCAGCGGGGCGTGGTCCTCCCAGATGGTTTCAAGCACCTTGCGCCGCAGATCTGTGAGCCGCGTATTGCGCGCCCGACACACCGCTTCGGCCTCGGCCAGGGCGTGTGAGCCGCAGGCGTGGTGGTCATGCCCGTGCTTGGGAAAGTCGGCGATGATGGCGCTGTGGCGGCCCATATGACCCTTTGTGACATTTGAATGATTCACTAATATGTTATAACATAACATTGTCTGCCAGAGGAGTCCCACCTTGAACTTCGCCACTGTCTGCATAGTGCTGCTCAGTCTCGCGCTGATGCCTGAAGCCGCGCTGGCAGCACCCAAGGTAGTGGTGTCGATCAAGCCAATTGCTTCGCTGGTCGAGGGCGTGATGGCCGGTGTCGGCCGCCCAACTGTTATTGTCGGCGGCGGGCAATCGCTTCACACATTTTCCATGAAGCCGTCCGATGCCAAGGCATTGAATAACGCTGACGTCGTGATTTGGGTGGGCGAGGGGCTCGAGACATTTCTCAATAAACCAATCCACGCACTTTCCAGGGGCGCGACAGTGCTGGAACTGATGGATGTGCCTGGCTTGCGCATCTTGAAGGGCCGCGAAGGTGGCGTGTGGGAGGCTCATGCCGATGAGCATCAGCATAGCCATGACCACCAGCACGGCGACCATGATACTGATGCTCACCTGTGGCTTGATCCTTCAAATGCAAAAGTGATTGTTGCCGCTGTTCAAGTGGCTTTGGCGAAAGTCGATGCTGCCA
>JANLSL010000187.1:0-4130 GCA_031362385.1 Alphaproteobacteria bacterium
TGTTCACTTTCATTTAGCGGAAGAGTCAAGCCGGTCAAAAGACTCAACAATTCTGCCGATATCAGCGCTGCCCAACGTGGCGACAAGACCTTGCTGAGCACTTTTCCAGGCTGTCAGCGATACTGCCATGAGCTCTTCGGCGGTCTGGGTGAGTTCCAGCGTAAGTCCGCCGCGCCCACGCCCACCGACCGCCACAATAAGGCTTTTAAACTTCAGGGCTTTAAGGGCACGGCTGAGTGTAGAGGGGTCCAAATCCAGGATGCGGGCCAGCTCCATCAATGCAACAGGGCCAGTCGCACCAATCACCGTCAAAATGTTGAATTGACTGCAATCAAGCCCAAACGGCGCCAGGGCGCGGTCGTAGTAACGGCTCACACGACGTGCCAAACGACGCGCCCGTAATGCGAGGCACACCTCGGCAACGGCAGTCAGGGCAATTGGTAATTGTTCGCTCATAATAATGTATATACATATATAATCAGGTTCCTCAAGCGCAGGCAGTGGCCAGGCAAGGCCCCCAATGGCCGAATCGCGCAAAAAATGCTCTAAGCCAAGCCGATAGGATAGTTCGCACCACCCCCACGCCGCTTTTAGGTGAAACCCTCATGCGTCGATTTATTGTCACGCTCAGTCTGATCGCGACCATGATTGCGTTCATGATTGCGTTCTCTGGTGCCGCTTCAGCGCGTAATATCATTGAGACGATGCGCGACAGCAGCTCGTTCAGGCAGTTTATGAAAGCGGTTGATGTGGCGGGCCTGGGCCCAGCGCTCTCGGCGGAGGGGCCATTCACGATTTTCGTGCCCACTGACGAAGCGTTTTCTAAAATACCAAAAGCTGCTCTTAATGATTTGTTGCAGCCTCACAACAAAGAAAAACTCACCAAGTTTTTGCGCCATCATGTCCTCAAGGGCCTTGTGGTCTCGCGAGATTTCTTAGGGCGACGGCTCGAGGCTATTCCGCTCGACGGCGAAGCATTGCTTTTGGATGCACGCACACAGCAAAAAATCGGCGGTGCCAAAATTCTGCGCACCGATATGCTGGCAACGAATGGTGTTATTCACATTATCGATGCGGTTCTGATCCCGTCGTTTGACGACATGCAGCAATAATAAAACTGCAACACATGAGTCTCCGCTTTCCAAGTCGGGGCGTTTTTTCGTTATGGCTAAACCCATTGTCTTGTCTATGGTCTGATGTGTCGCAGCATCAGCGAGTGAAGAAACATGGTTGCCTATCTCATTGCCAATAATCACACGACCGAGTTTGAAGCCAATCTTCCGGCGTACCGCGCCAAAGTAACGCAAACGGCGATGTCATTTGGTGGCCGCTACTTAGCGCGCGGCGTGCCCACCAAAGTTCTTGAAGGCCAATGGCTGGCGCGGCAGCGCAATGTCGTTTCGGTTTGGCCCGATCAATCCGCCACCGAGAAATTTTGGTTCTCAGACATATATCAAAAGGAAATCAGGCCACACCGTGTTGGCAGCTCGGTCAATGACATTGCGATTTTTGCAGGCGAGGCGGAGCCACCTGCGCCGCCCGCGCTTGAGGCCGCCTACATGTTGGTTTTCGCTCAGCTCGCCGGTGCACCTGATCGCGGGTCGCCGTACGGCAAAGCGGTTGCAGCGTTGGTGCCAAAGTTCGGTGGAAAATATCTAGTGCGCGGGGGCCCAGCCAAAGTGGTTGAAGGCGAATGGCTAAGCCGGATGCGCGTTGTCCTTACCGCATTTCCTTCGCTGCAAGCGGCCACTGATTTTTGGTATTCAGATGCCTACCAAAAGGACACCAAGCCCTTGCGTGAGGGCGCGGGCCTTTATGACGTCGCACTCTTCACGGCTGATAAAGGCTAACTTCCGATATTCTCGACGGCGCGCCTTGCGCGCGCCGCCAAATACATAATGAATGCGCCAATCGGGCATAGCACAGCTCCGGCCAGTGCAATCGATAATCCAACTGCTTTTTCATCGGCAAAGACATAGTCCGTCAAAGCACCGATCAGCAACGCACCCAACGAAATACCAACCAAGTTTGTCACCGCATAGTACAGCGCCGTCATGCGACCGCGCAGCCGATTAGGGGTGATCTCTTGAATTGCTGCTAACGATGGCCCTGATGGGAATACCAATAACGCCAACAAAGGTGCAGCGAGCAGAAGGCTAAGCCAGCCGTTGGGCATCAATGGCATCAACACCCCCGGGAAAACCAACAAGGCGTTTCCAACAGCAATGGCCAGCAAATTTGCCTCGCGCCGCCCTTGTTTCAAGAAATAGCGCGCGAGCGCGCCACCCGCTAACCCACCGATCAGCGCGCAGAACAGGTATAAGGTTCCATAGCGCAATCCAACGTCCGACATGCTCCAGCCATGCGCGCGCATGAAGTACACAGGCACCCAGCCCCCGGCGCCGTATCCGAACGTGTTGTAGAAACAATACCCACCGAAATGCAGCCCGATCACTTTGCGCCGCGACCGAATGAACGCAAACAATTCAGTCCAGGTTGCGGTTGTGGTAGTGACTTCACGCCGTGCTGGTTCAGGCACCACCAGCGAAAACAAGCTCCACACCAGTCCGGGCAAACCAACTGCCATGAACACAATTTGCCACGGCGCCATCACGCCAACGAAAGGGACCTCAACGGTTCCGTACGCAGCCGATGCTGCCGCAACCAGCCCTCCTGCCACCAGCGCCACTCCCGCACCGCTGGATGCCACCAGGGTATACACACTCAAAGGAATGGTGCGTTTAGTGCTGGGAAAATAATCGCTGATAATCGAAGCCCCTGACGCCGCAATGGTGGCCTCGCCAATGCCAACCCCGATGCGCGCAAAGAACAAATGCCAAAATGAATCGGCCAGGCCGCACAGCGCTGTCATGATCGACCACACTGCGATACCGACCCCGACCAATCTTATGCGGTTGGAATTGTCGGCAACCCAGCCGAAAGGAATAATCATCAGGGTGTAGAACACACCAAAGGCCGCTCCCTGCAGCAAGCCAACTTGGGTGTCAGAAATTGCCAGGTCGACTTTGATCGGGGCAACGAGAAGATTTAAAACTTGGCGATCAAGAAACGAGAATAAATTAGCAATGCTCAGAAAGCTTACCGCAAACCATGCGGTGCGCGCCGACGGCCAAGCGGCAGGTGCCGTCAGGGTCATGGTTTAAGTCGCGTATACAGCGTGGCAACCTTGTCGGCGCGCCCCGACAGCAATTTTCGATCGCCATCATAAGTGTTGTCAAAAACTGAAAGACTGGCTTGGGTTGACGTCCACGTGGCGTCGAACGACATCGCCTTGCCTGCGTTAGATATGATTTTGCAGCCCCCACCTTGAAGCGTGCCCACCAGCTTGCCCTCGGCCAGGCGCCAATGAAACGGACATTTCCCGCCGTATGTTGGATCGAACGTGACCTGCGCCCAAAGGTCTTTTTTCAGGTGCAAATCAGTGAAGCGCACGGGATCGGGTATGTTTCGCAACCACATGCGAATCCCATTCGCTGACTCGTCAGGCTCAAATACCACAACGCCGCGGGTGATAATTTCGCCCTCGGGCCCGCCTTTGCGTTCCTGCCGAAAGAAGATGTATGGCCCGATCTGCGGCGCATCAATGCGGGCATAGATTACATGGCGGCGCTCGTGACGCTGTGCCTCAGGGATACCGCGGACGATTTCATCATTAACTTGATCAGCCGTGTCGTAGGTGCCAGGCATCACGGCCATAATCTGCACCATGATTTCGGGCAAGGTCGCAGCGCCCGCACCCCACGGTGCAAGCGCAAGGACGATTGCAACACTGCAGATAAATTTACCCATTCCCGCCCTCGCTTGCTCTTCGACCGCATTTCGCACGGCGGTCACGACCGACCTTGCCTTTGATCAAACCGCGCTGCTAAGCCCCTAACTTAGAGCACGTCCTGGAAAAGTGGGAACTGGTTTCACTGAACCGGGAAGGGCGCTAAAGTAGTCGTAGGCGAGTGGGGAAGGGACCATGACTGAAAAAAAGCACGATGCCCTGGGTCATCGGGCGAAAATTGGCATTCTGGTCCCTGCTTCAAATACCATTGTCGAACCAGAAATGGCCGCAATGCAGCCGCCGGGGGTGACGAATCATGTCTCGCGCATGAGCCGGGTCA
>JANLSL010000225.1:0-5191 GCA_031362385.1 Alphaproteobacteria bacterium
ACGCGCAATCTGCTGATCGAGCAGGGCTTTACCTATCACATGGATGATTATTCCGATGACGTTCCATTTTGGGATGTAACGGGCGCTAAGCCCATTGTGATTGTGCCCTATGCGCTTGATACCAATGATATGAAAATGTGGATGGCGCCCGCCTATACGCCCGACCAATGGCTCAAGTATGTGTGTGATACATTTGATGAGCTCTACGCCGAAAGCGCCACAAGTCCGAAGATGATGTCGGTGGGCGTGCATTTGCGTATTATCGGTCGGCCCGGGCGCATCGGCCAACTACGCGCCTTTATTCAACATGCGCAAAAAAAGCCAGGGGTGTGGTTTGCGACGCGCAAAGAAATTGCCGACACCTTTGCGGCCCAAGTGCCGCCCTCGAAATAAAAGGAGAGTTGTGATGGTTGCGGAATCAGTAAAAGTTGGCGAGAAGCGCTACCGGGAACGCGGGGGGCGTTACTATGAGGATTTTGAATTAGGCGCCACCTATGAGCATCGCCCGGGCCGCACCATTACCGAAACCGACAACACCTGGTTCACGTTGCTGACCAACAACACTCACCCCATTCACTACGATGCCGAGTATGCCAAACACACTGAGTTCAAGCCGCGCTTGGTGGTCTCCACGCTCACGGTTGCGATTGTGACGGGAATGAGCGTGTCGGACATGAGCCAGAAAGCCATCGCCAATTTGGCGTGGACCGACATTGTGCTGCCAAACCCTGTGTTCGCTGGCGATACGATCTATGCCGAGTCTGAGGTGCTGGAAAAACGTCCCTCAAAAAGCCGGCCGGGTCAGGGCATCGTGAAATTCAAAACCACAGCTAAAAATCAACGCGGTGAAATTGTGTGCTCGTTCTTTCGCACGATTTTAGTGATGGGCCGCGATAACGAGATTGAAGCCAAGGCTGGTTATTGATGGAGGCTGGTCATGACATGCTCGCGCAGGGAAACATTGATAGGTGCTGGTGCTATGACCGCTGCCCCGTGGGCCAATGCCATGGCTGATGCCTCGCCCCTGCTCGGCGGCAAACTGATGTTCATGGTGAAGCGCACGTATGCAACCGACAAAGACATCGCCGCTTTGCGTACGCCACGCGAGCCAGAGCACCAGAAACACCTGTTGAAATTTGGGCAGACGGTCATTGCCTCGGCTATTATTGCCCCCGATGGCAAGCGCGTGGGCAGTGTGTCAATCAGCGACATCAACACGCGCGCAGAAATTGAGCGTTATATTTATGACGACCCGTTCACCAAAGCGGGCATCTACGGGTCAGTTACAATTACGCCGGTCGACTTATATAAAATCGACGGCAGCTATAACCGGGCACCTGCGTGGTTTGCCCCTGAACTGCAACGCCGCCAAAAAGCCGCCGGATATGATTTGCCGGTGCTGCCCACGAACGATGTGGGCGCAAAAACCATGTTTTTGGTGCGCCGTTTGTATGCGACTGACCGCGATGTGGAAGACATTCGTAAAAAATTCGACCCCGAGCACAACAAGCATCTGTTGAAGTATTCATCGACTGTTGTTTCTGCCGCCATATTGGATGACGCCAACAACCGTATCGGCGGCATTTCGGTCAGCGACACCGATGACCGTGCGGCCATTGAGCGTTATGTGAATGACGACCCGTTCACCAAGGCCGGAATGTTTTCCACCATCGAGATTGAGCGCGTGGACCTGTACAAACTTGATGGCAGTTACAACCGTGCACCGGAATGGTTTGCGGCTGAAATGAAACGCCGCCAAGACGCCAAGAAGACACCGAAATGACTGGTACATTTAGTGCACTCGGCCTGGCGCTGTTCGTGTTTTTTGTCACCCACAGTCTGCCATCCATGCGGGGTTTGCGGGGCTCGTTGGTTGACCTGATGGGCGAGCGCGGATTTCTGGTGGTCTACTCGTTGATTAGTTTAGCTGCAACCACCTGGGTGATTGCCGCCGCCTTAAGCGCTCCGACCGTTGAGCTGTGGCCCATGACCGTGGCTGGCATGTGGGTCACGGTGGTGGCGATGTTTTTTGCGGGCTTATTCTTGGTGTGGGGCTTGGTAACGCCTAACCCCTTCTCGATCAAAATTGCACCGTCGCGTTTTAGTATCGACGACGTTGGCCTGTTGGCGATTACCCGCCACCCCTTGATGTGGGGCATTGCGCTGTGGGCATTTGGGCATTTGGCATCGAATGGCGAAGCTGGTCCGGCGCTTTTGTTTGCGCTGTTAGGCGGATTTGCCCTGCTGGGCACAGTGATTTTTGATGCCCGGCGGCGGCGGGAGTTTGGACCTGCGCGCTGGGCCACGATTACGGCCCGCACCTCAGCGCTACCGTTTGCAGCAATCGTGGCGGGGCATGCGCGCCTGCCGTGGCGGCGCTTGCTGGCATGGCCCACCTGGCTGGCGGTGGGGCTGTACATGGTGCTGCTGATGGTTCACCAAAGTGTCATTGGCGTGAGCCCCTTACCGCCGATGTAGTCTGGCGTCCGCATTCCGGACTTTGCGCGCGTGGTCGGCCGTCATACCATTGTGGATGTTGAACCTGAGGCCCGAAGGGTTAGATTGCCCCATCACCCTTGCGCCTCGAACTGAGTACCCCATGACCACAATGACGCCTGCCGAACTGGAAGCCATTCGCGATTCTGTGCGCGCCCTGTGCGCTGCGTTTCCCGCCGAGTATTGGCGCGAGGCTGATCGCAACCGCGCATACCCCACAAAATTTGTCACCGCCATGACCAAGGCCGGATTTTTGGCAGCCTTGATCCCGGAGGAGTTTGGCGGCTCGGGCCTAGGTTTACGCGCGGCCTGCGCCATTTTGGAAGAAACCCATAAAAGTGGCTGTAACGCGGGCGCCATCCACGCCCAGATGTACACCATGGGGACGCTGCTCAAGCATGGCAGCCCGGCGCAAAAAAACCTCTGGTTACCGAAAATCGCCAGCGGCGAGGTGAGGTTGCAAGCCTTTGGCGTGACCGAACCCACCTCGGGCTCTGATACATTGGCATTACAAACCACTGCTGTGAAAAACGGCGATCACTACATCATCAATGGTCAGAAAATTTGGACCAGCCGGGCCGAACATTCTGATTTTATGGTGCTGCTGGCGCGCACCACGCCGAAGGAAAAGGTGGCCAAGAAGGGCGAAGGCTTGAGCGTGTTTATGCTTGATATGCGCGATGCCGTGAAGGCGGGCCTGACCATCAGGCCAATCCGCACCATGATGAATCACGCCACCACCGAAGTTTTTTTCGACAATGTGAAAGTGCCCGTCGCCAATTTGATTGGCGAAGAAGGCAAAGGTTTTAAGTACATCTTGGACGGCATGAATGCCGAACGCACCTTGATTGCCGCAGAATGTTTAGGCGATGCGCAGTGGTTCACGAAAAAATCGGTGGACTACGCCAATGACCGAAAAGTGTTTGGTCACCCCATTGGTAAGAATCAAGGCGTGCAGTTTCCGATTGCGCGAGCCTATGCGCAGTACAAAGCCGCCGCACTGATTGTTGAGCGCGCGGCCGACAAATTCGATGCGGGTGAAAATATGGCCGAGGAAGCCAACATTGGAAAAATGCTCGCCTCAGAAGCCAGTTGGGCGGCGGCCGAGACTTGCGTGCAGGTCCACGGCGGGTTTGCCTTTGCCGAAGAATTCGACATTGAACGCAAATTTCGCGAGACGCGCCTTTACCAAGTAGCCCCAATCTCGACCAATTTGATCCTGGCCTATATCGGACAAAATATCCTTGGCTTGCCGCGGTCGTACTAGTTCATGATCCGGAAAAGTGGACTCCGGTTTTCCGATAAGATCATGGATAAATGAAAACCATGCCGAAATTACCGCCCTACTTCGCCGCACTCGACCTCAACCAAATGCTGACCGATCACCCCATCGGTGATGAATTTGTGGCGCGCTTTTCAAAAATCAGTCGGGATGAACTGCGCGCCCAGCAAAATCGCCTGTTCATGAATTGCGTGCGGCGGGCGTGGGCCATTCCATTCTATCAACGGCTGTGGGGAGCTGAGGGCGCAAAGCCAAATGACATCACATCACTTGATGATATTGAAAAATTACCTGTGTTCTCAAAATCTGATCTGATGGACAGCCTGGGTGAGAAGCCACCCTTTGGCGATTTTGGTGGCCTCGATTTTACCGACCCCAACCACGTGCCCGCGGTTATGCACACCACCTCAGGCACCACCGGTACGCCGCAAGTTTTGTTGTTCGGGCCTAAAACGCGTGAGATGCAAAATCTTTTAGTGGCGCGGGCCTACCTGTGGCAGGGCTTGACGGGCTCGGACGTTGTGCACTCGGTGTATGGGCACGGGATGGTGAACGCCGGACATTATATGCGCGAGGCAGTGCTGCATTTCACGAATGCAGTCTTTATGTCGGCGGGGACAGGTGTGGAAACACGCTCGGCCCAACAAGTCCAACTCATGAAGCGCTTTGGGGCCACCGTCATTGTTGGATTTATTGATTATGTAAAACGCCTGGCCCAAGTAGCACGTGAAGAAGGTTTGGTGCCAGGTAAAGATATTAAAATCCGCATGATCTCGGGGCATTTTGGTCGCGAAAATGTCAAAGAGATTTCCGAGATGTGGGGTGGGGCCGAATGCTTTGATTGGTACGGTGTCGGTGATACCGGCATTATTTCCAGCGAGGGGCCCGACCACAACGGTATGTATGTGTGGGAAGACGCGCACTATGTGGAAATTCTTGACGTTGATACCGGCAAGCCGGTGAAAGACGGCGAGTCGGGTGACATTGTGACAAGCGTTTTATTCAAAGACGATATCTACCCGATGATTCGCTTCAACACCCATGACGTTTCAGCATTTTATGCAAACAACACTGGCGCTGCGCTGAATTTTAAACGCCTCCAAGGAATCTTCGGGCGCTCCGACAACATGGTGAAGTTGCGCGGGATCAACGTGTTCCCCCACGGCATCGGCGGAGTGCTGAATGCACGCCCTGAGTTTAAAGGCGAGTTTTTCTGCCGCGCGGTGCGCGATGCCAAGGGCCGCGATGAGATGACGGTGATGATTGAGGTCGATTCCGCCCCGACTACCGCACTTCAAACTGCATTTGAGACCTTGCTGAAAACCCGTATTGGCGTTGAAATGACTGTGGAACTGCACACACCAGGTGCCTTGGCCGATTTAACTGAGGTTGATAAACGCCAGAAACCCAAAC
>JANLSL010000418.1:0-2719 GCA_031362385.1 Alphaproteobacteria bacterium
CCCATGAAAATAAATAAAGAAGCAGTGGTGAAAAAAACAACGCGGTAAGACATAAGCACTGTACGCTCGTGATAGTGCTCGGTCATCTCTGCGGGCATCGCAAGATAAGGGATGTTGTAAATGGTATACGCCGTGTTGAACAAAAACAGCAGTGCGGCCACATAAACAACACGCACTGTCATGTCCTCGATTGTCGGCACGTTGAACAACAAGACGAAAGTCACAAAACACGCCAGCGCACCCCACAGCAGATACAAGCGTCGTCGCCCGAGATGCGATTGAGTGCGATCACTGACGTGACCCATCAGTGGGTCAATCACCAGATCATACAACCGCGAAGCAAAAATGATGGCCCCCGCAATCGCCGCCTCAATACCCAACACGGTGGTGAGATACCCCAGCATGATGGTCACGAGCACACCGATCATGGTGGACGTGCCGTGGGTTCCTGCGGCCCAGCCGATTTGCTGACCGAGGCTCAGGCGCGAGGGGGGCGTTATGGTCATGCGGCGTTTTGTTGATCAGCGAGTGAAACCACATGACCGACATAGTCGGGCTTTTCGACGCAATCGAGCACGAACACAGCCAAGTCATCACGCGACACGCTGCGCCCGCCCGGCACGTTGCCATCGACCCTCACAAAATATGCTGCTTTGGGTGCTGTGTTGTAAAGCATGGGGGCCCGCACCGCGACGCCTTCAACCCCCGCACCTATGACCATGCGCTCCATCTCTTGCATGTCGCCGTAATACCGACGGCGTAAATACAAATAAATTTTACGGCGCAGCCCTGGCCTGGTGAAATCAAGCGCTGCACCGAACGATGAAATTGCCACGACCCGTTTGATGCCGTGCTGCGCCATGCCATCAAGCACATTGCGGTGGGCTTCAGTATTCAGCCAGTAGCGCTTGTCCAACAAATCGCGCTTGCCAACGGTGGTAATGACCGCATCGGCCCCCTTCAGCCCTGCAATCACAGAGGCCCGGTCAAACGCATCACCAAATACTTTTTCGACCTTGGTTGGGTCGCCCTTGATGTTGGCAGGGGTGCGCGCAAGCCCAATAACCGTATGACCGCGCTTGAGCGCTTCGACGATCAACCGCTCGCCGGTCATGCCGCCCGCACCTAAAATTGCAATTTTCATTCATTCCCCCAACTCAACGCTATCTCAGCGCCAATCATGCGGTATTCTATTCGAATTGCAATGTAGAGACGGGGCACCCATGGACGCATTCTTAGATTTAGTTCGCAGGCAGCGTGATGCGTTTACACGCAAAGATATTGACGCCATGACAGCCGATCTGGCCGATGATTACGCCTGGTTTCGCATTGTCGAGGACGGCAGCGCGGTTAAATCAGCCTCGGGCAAGGCCGAAGTGGCTGAACGCATGAGCGCTTTTTTCAAAACGGTGCCCTACACCGGCTCGGCCGTGGACCGGACAATGACCGTGGGCAACTATATCGTGGCCGAGGAAAAAGATAGCTTTGATACGCCGCAGGGCCCCAAAACGCAGATCACGCTTGGTGTTTATGAAATCACGGACGGCAAGTTGCGCAAAGCGTGGGCGTTTCCAGTCAAAAGCTAAAGGAGCTACCATGTTCACCAATGTGTGGTACGTCGCCGAGCGCAGCGCCAACTTGTGCACCGCGCCACTTAAAGTTCGCATGCTGGGCTGCGACTTTGTGTTGTTCCGTGACAAAGACGGCAAGGCTGCCTGCCTTAGTAACGTCTGCCCCCATCGCGGTGCGAATTTAGCCGGAGGCAAATGCCGCGATGACGGCACCGTTGCCTGCCCCTACCACGGCTGGCGATTTAACCGCGACGGAAATTGCGTGCGCATCCCCGCACAAACCGAACCAGGGCGTGTTGAACTTCCGCAAGCCAAAGTCGATGCCTATCCTGTTATCGAACAGAATGGGTTGATTTGGGTTTTTCTGGGCGATGAGCCTGAGCAAGCCGCCCCGCCATTTGAGATTCCGGAAGTGGGCGATTCCAAGTACCGCCAAATAGATTTCAACGAAGAATGGAATTGCAATTTCCAACGCGCGGTGGAAATTGACCTTGATTACGTGCATTCGCATTTTGTGCATGGCGCGTGGGGTGAAGAGCATCGTGCCAGGCCCCCCGCCCATGTCGTGGAAGATGTCTCAGATGCCGGCTTTGGCAGCCACTTGATTGCAAAGTCACAACCCAGCCGCGGGATTTGGCGATTCTTGCGCAAACAGGGCAAGGGCGTGCCTTCCTACCTTAAATTCATGCTGCCTGGTTTTTGCCGTCGGGTGCAGGTGTACGTGGGTGGCGAAGGCTCGAAAATGAACTTCGTATTTTATCATTTCGCCACCCCGATTGATGACGAGCACGTGATCAACCGTTTGTTATTTTTCCGTGGTTTCATGACGCACAAGTTTTTTGACAAAACAAACATCGCGCGCAACGCACGCGCGATTCGCGAAGACCGCAAAATTTGCGAAGAGATTTATCCGAAACATCCAGCAACAGCGCGTGATTGGGAAGTACAGACCGAGCATGATCACTTGGTCGGCGCATTCCATAATATTCTGAGAGGTTTGCACGATAAAGGCTGGCAGATTGACGCCAAGGCCGCAGCAGATTTGGCGCGCGACAATAAGCCGCTGATGATCCCCTCACCGGCCCGGCTCAAATCACCGCAAGATTGGGTATTCCCGGCCATGCCGCGCATTGCGGCCAAAGCTGCAG
>JANLSL010000250.1:0-1511 GCA_031362385.1 Alphaproteobacteria bacterium
CCTTGGTGGTGTGCGCCATCGGCGGCGTTATTGGAGTGGTGCTGGGGTTAGCTGTTGCGTTTGCATTTGCAAGTTATGGTAAGCCGGTGGTGTATTCGGCGGGGCCAGTGATCCTTGCGTTCACATGTGCCTTTGCGACGGGGGTGTTGTTTGGCTACTTGCCCGCGCGCAAGGCTGCCAACCTCGACCCCGTGGTCGCCCTTGGTGCGGACTAGCGGCCTTGGGTGTGAAACTCATCTGGGCGGTTTTGCCGTTGGTGTTGGCCGCCTGCGCTGCGCCACCACCGCCGACGATTGATGTTCCCGCCGCATGGCAATCGAGTGATGAGACAGGTGTGTGGCCCACATTAGGCTGGTGGCAAGGCTTTGAAAGCGGGGAACTCTCACGCCTGATTGAGACTGCCGCCAGCAATAACCGTAATTTGAAGGCTGCTGTAGCGCGCATTCTGCAAGCCCAAGCACAAGCCAAAATTTCTGGCGCACCACAATGGCCATCTTTTTCTGCTGGTGGCGCGCTCAGCCGCGCTAACTCCGACACCCGCAGTGCCTCCACCGCCACACAAGCAACAGTGCAGGCGTCTTATCAGGTTGATCTGTTCGGCCAGGTGCGCGCCAATGCCAACGCGGCCACCACACGCATTGAATCGAGCCTCTATGACCGCGAGACTGTGCGCATCACGTTGCTCAGCGATGTCGCCACTACATATTTGCAGGTTCTGTCATTACGTGATCGGCTCAGGTTGGCGCAAGAACGCCTGCGCATCGCTGAAGATTTGTTAAAACTGGTGGATGTTCAAGCGCGCATTGGCACGATCTCAAGCTTAGAACTGGCCCAGCAACGCGCAGCGATTGCCAGCCAGCGCGCCGCCATTCCGGCCTTGCGGGTGTCCGAACGCCAAGCTTTGGACGCGCTGGCCATTCTGGTGGGCCAATTGCCCGGGCCATTTGATGTGTCTGCGCAAACGCTCAGCGAGGTTAAACTTCCCAGCATCGCTGTCGGCTTGCCTGCTGCATTGTTGGAACGCCGCCCCGATTTGCGCAAAGCCGAAGCAGATTTACGGGCCAATGGGTTTGATGTGGCCGCCGCGCGCGCCGCCCGTTTGCCCAGTTTACAACTAACCGCCCAAGGCGGCACATCGAGCGATGCGCTAAGCGGTTTGTTTAATACCGGCACTTTTTTCTCAACCATCGCTGCATCACTGACCGCACCATTGTTTGCGGGCAATCGCCTTGAAGGCCAAGAGCAGTCGGTGCGCGCGCAACGAATGGTGCTGGCGGAAAACTATCAACAAAGCGTGTTATCAGCCTTTCGCGATGTGGAAGACGCGCTGACGGCTTCAACCCAAAACGCTGTTCAGTATGGGTTTTCGCAAGAAGCTTATGTGCAGTCGGTTGAGGCGTATCGTTTGGCTGAGTTGCGCTACCGTGCCGGTACGGTGAATTTCCAAACCGTACTCAATGCGCAAACCACCGCGATCCAATCACAAGAAGCGCTGATTCAATCCAGCCTCG
>JANLSL010000286.1:0-2328 GCA_031362385.1 Alphaproteobacteria bacterium
CGCAACTTTGCCACCAATGAATACGCGGTCGCGTTATTAAAAGGGAACAAACTCAGCGCCGATGAGCGCAAGGCTGTGGTTGCGAAGCTCGCGCGCTACACGGGCCTGAGCGAAACATACTTAGAACAAACTGATCTGCGCATTAACGCGTTTCGTTTTATGAAGCAGTTATTGCGTGACCGGGGTTTGGTGGTGGGACGCTTTGATGCGCGCTACACCGGCAAAGACTATGACGCAGCGGGTGAGACGTTTGACAACGACCCCTCGGCGTATGGTGTTGATGGTGCCTATGTAACCTCAATCAACGATTATCTGACGCGCACATTGAAGGTTGATCTTGGTCGGCGCTATAAAATCTTAGATGGCGAACCAAGCTCGAAATGGAAGTGGAGCGAAGGTCAGGGCGGTTGGGCAACATATGTCAATGTTGCGCCACACCTGGGCCGTGCCATGCGCGAGAACGCTGATTTCCGAGTCTACCAGGCCAATGGGTATTTTGATTTGGCCACACCCTTCTTTGCGACCGAACTGACGATGGCGGACAATGGAATCGACCCTAAGCGCCTGACCATGAGTTATTTCGAGGGCGGGCATATGATGTACACTCACGAGCCTTCGCTGCGCCGCCTTTCCGCCGAGGTGCGGGCCTTCATTAAAGCTGGCCGCTAACCAAGGCGCGGGCGACTGAATAGTGACTGTTGGATTCAACAGCCCCAGCCAAGTAATCGTATGAGATAGTATTCCCCTCACCGCCTCACTCCGCTCGGCACCCTCTCCCCAGCGGGGAGAGGGTTGGGGTGAGGGGGCGCTGATAGAACATAGCCGCACGCTCACTGAAGGACTTTGCCATGGCCCCCAAAGACGTTACCTCACACCCCATGATCGCCCGCCTGGTTCAAGCTGTTGGCGCTGATCACGTCCTCACCAGCGCCGAGGACCGCGCGTTTTATAGCCACGATGTGTACCGCCAAATGGCAACGCCCTTGGCGGTGGTGCGCCCGGGCACCATTGAAGAACTCGCGCGCGTGGTCGGCATGGCCACGGCTGAAGGTATTGCCATCGTCCCGCGCGGTGGCGGTGCCTCGTACTCAGACGGCTACTGCGCCACGACCGAAGACTCATTGTCCATCGACACCACCCGCTTAACACACATGGAGATCAACGACCGCGACATGACGGTAACGGTAGACTGCGGTGTCACCTGGGCCGAAATGTATGAAGCATTAGGCAAAAAAGGTTTGCGCACACCATTTTGGGGACCGTTCTCAGGCTTAAAAGCCACTGTGGGTGGGTCGATGTCGCAAGGTTCAGTCAGCTTGGGTAGCAGCATGCATGGACCGTCGGCGGACTCAGTGCTGGCGATGGAAGTTGTTCTGGCTGACGGCTCACTTCTCAAAACGGGTTCGCATGCTGCTGCGAACGGGCGACCTTTCTTTCGCCATTACGGCCCTGACTTAGCCGCACTCTTCACAGGTGACACGGGTGCCATGGGCGTAAAAGCCCGCATTACTCTACGCTTGATCAAGAAATTGCCTGTGGTGATGTCAGCCTCATTCGGTTTTCAGAATTTTGAAAGCATGGCAGGGGGTATGGAAGCAGCAGCCAAAGAAGGTGCAGTTTCCGATAATTTTGGCCTTAATCCACGCCTGCAAAAAGCCTGGCTGGGCCGCACCAACATGAAGCAAAGCCTGGATGCTGCGTTCGCGGTTTATAAAACCGCGCGCAACCCGATTGAAGGCCTGTTCAAGCTGGTGCGTATGGCGGTGGCGGGCAAAAGTTTTCTCGATAACGCGGAATACTCAGCGCACTTTATTGTTGAAGGCCATGATACCGACCATGCCCGCAGTTTGATTGCGGCCGTGCGCCGTGCCGTTGAACCTTTTGGGGTTGAAGTTCCCAACACCATCCCAACGGTTGTGCGCAGCATGCCGTTCATGCCGCTGTACCCCATCATGGGGCCCGCTGGTGAGCGTTGGGTGCCGCTGCATGGAATACTTGCATTCTCGCAAGTCAAATCGTTTCACGACAAACTGACGGCGCTGCACACGAAGTTTGCGCCTGAGATGGAGCGATTAAAAATACACGCGGCGGCGATGTTCACGACTATTGGCAGCACAGGCTTTTTGTACGAGCCGGTGTTCTATTGGCAAGATAAGCGTCACCTTTATCACGACCGCTACTTGCCGCAGGAGTTTTTGGCCGTACTGCCGACTTATGACGAGAACCCCGAAGCACGCGCGAAGGTCGAAGAAATGCGTGGCGCGATTCGTGCGGCCTTTGCCAGTTGCGGCGGCGTCCACATGCAGGTGGGCAAAAGCTACCCGTACA
>JANLSL010000427.1:0-3294 GCA_031362385.1 Alphaproteobacteria bacterium
CGCACCACAATTTCCACGTCTTGATCAAGGGCCGTGAGGAAATTCATCAGCCGGTCGACCGAATACTCGCGGAAGGTGCCCTTGAACAGTCGTGAGACTTCGGGCTGGCTGATACCCAGCAGCTTCCCGGCCTGGGTTTGGTTTAGTTTCCGGCCGTTGGCGAGGCGGTAAATTTCTGCGACGATCTGTGCCTTCAGGAAATGCGCGCCTGCGTCGGGCAGGCCCAAGTCGGCGAAAATATTGCCGCTGCTTTTCTCGATTTTGACTTTGCGAGTCATGGTCGTTTCTCCGGTTTGAATTCGCTCCCGTAGGCGGTGGCGGCATCCCTTAACCTGCGCTCGATCAGGTCAATGTCGGGCTTGGGTGTTTTGGCTCCACGCGTCGACTTCTTCTTGAAGGCATGCAGCACATACACCGCTTCGGCAAATCGCACAGTATAAACGGCGCGGTAGGTGTCGCCCTCGAAATCCTCGATCAGTTCCAACACGCCCCCGCCGAAACCCTTGAGCGGTTTGGCCGAAGGCGGATGTTGTCCAGTTTGAACCAAGAACAACTCGAATCCGAATTGCTCCTGCACGACTGACGGAAAGTTCCGGTAATCTCTCTGGCTGGACGCAACCCAGAGCAACGGGCGCAAGGGTTGAGTGAAGCGTTTCATTACAT
Source organism: Alphaproteobacteria bacterium (assembly GCA_031362385.1). Taxonomy (GTDB): domain Bacteria; phylum Pseudomonadota; class Alphaproteobacteria; order Rhodospirillales; family Rhodospirillaceae. The sequence goes on from JANLSL010000427.1 coordinate 664, forward strand.
AAATTATGAGTAAATAGTCATAATTTGTCAACAAGCCATAGTAGGTTTTTGCATATTGCTGGTCGGTACGACGCTTTGTATTGGTAGTAGCTATCACACTTTGGCACACCGAGAGCCGCACGCGGCAAGGAGTTTGGCGGGAAGATTTCTAGCGGTCAGACGCTATTTTCGCTGATATTCTGTCGTGTGGAGAGAATGCATGGCTAACCCCTGGATACGACTAGGCGAATTTTACACCGCTCATGAAGCGTCGTTCAAAGCGACGACCTATATTGTAACGGTGCTAAGTATGTTGGGAGGCGTCGGCACCTGGGCTTGGAAGACGCTGCGGGATGAACGGCCAGATGTACAAATTCAGCTCGTTAACCCAACGCGCCCGGTTGTCGTGCTTGAGAACGTGTCGAGCGCTACGGCCACCCAAATCAAGTACGCGTTTGCTTTGGTGAAGATCATTGGCCCGGAGATCGGCCAACTGCTTCAAGTTCCCATCGGCATGTTCGACTTCATCAATGGGCATACCAAGGGCGGGCCGCAGACGATCTTTGACTTTCCGGGGATAGCGCCTGCCGATGGACAGAAGTTCTTCGGGTGGATTCTGGTTACCTGCCCAACCTGTGCTCGCGTACGGTACTACTATGCTTACATCAACTTTGGTCACGACGGTTGGTACACGGAAGTATCGCCGCAGCGGCATGAGGCAATCGCCAAACAGCTAAAGGACAACGGCCCTTACTCCGGGGACGAGACTGACAAGGTTCAGTCCGTTGTTGCCCCCACTGATCGCATCAAGATAGGGCTGCCCTAAAAGGACAGTTGATCCCAACGAGTGCGATCCAAGCGCCCATCGGCCAAAATGGATATTTTTTGGCCCCTGGTCGGGCCGATATCCAACCATCCACTGAGTATGAGTCTTTGCTGGATATAATGGTGCTGCCGCGCAGGATTGAACTGCGGACCTCCCCCTTACCAAGGGGGTGCTCTACCACTGAGCTACGGCAGCGTTCGGGGAAAATCGCGTGTGATAAAGCCTGCTAGGCACCCCTGAAGCGGCGCGGAACATGCCATAAGCCCCCACCCCAGGCAAGCCGCGCAAACCCTAGAGAATTCAAGTAAAACTGCGCCCAGTCGCCGGTTTCACATGGTGCAGGGCAGCCCCGGTATGCCGCGCCGCATCATACCGCAGCGGTATAATCACCTGTTAATTTACGACATTAACAGGCTTAACAGGCCCGATCGTCGTGCACTGCAACATGGCGTGGTGGCTGATTGTGTCTAGCTAACAGCACGCAGGTGATCGCTGGTGGCGCGCAATCTGCTTCTCTCGGGCGGGGGCTTGGTCTAAACGGGGAACGCATGAACTCGAAAGCTGAACCCTCCACCGCCGCCCAGCCAAAATCCAGCCACGCCGAGGCCCGCTCGGCTGAGGCACTGCGGGCCAATTTGCTCAAGCGCAAAGCCCAGGCTAAGGCGCGCGCCACCGCCACACAAAAGCCCGCGCCACCTGCCAAAGACGATAGCGCCTTGGGCTAACTTGAGACGTCTGGTGGCCTGGGCTACAACCGCATTCACTTTTTCCCCGCAAAGGCAGTGTGCTGATGTCTGTGATGCCCGATACCTGGATCCGCAAGATGGCAACCGAGCACGCCATGATCGAGCCGTTTACTGAAAACCTGAAGCGCGACAACGTCATCTCGTATGGTGTTTCATCGTATGGCTACGACGCGCGGGTTTCTGATGAGTTCAAGATTTTCACCAATCTCGACTCTGCTGTGGTGGACCCTAAGAATTTTTCGGACAAAGGGTTTGTTGATCGCAAAACCGACGTCTGCGTGATTCCGCCAAACTCGTTTGCGTTGGCGCGCACGGTTGAATACTTCCGCATTCCACGTGATGTGCTGACGATTTGCTTGGGTAAATCAACCTACGCGCGGTGCGGAATTATTGTGAACGTGACGCCGCTTGAGCCAGAGTGGGAGGGCCATGTGACGTTAGAGTTTTCTAACACCACACCCATGCCCGCGCGCATTTATGCCAACGAAGGGGCCTGCCAGTTTATTTTCTTAAAGGCTGACTCAACGTGCGCTGTGTCGTACCGCGATCGCAAAGGGAAGTATCAAGGCCAAAAGGGCGTCACATTGCCGCGCCTTTAAGGTCACGCAATCGCCGCTAAAGCATCATCACAAATAGTATCTTAAGAAAAACAAGAATAGGGCAACACACGTGGATGCCATTCGCATACAAGGCGGCGTGCCGCTGAACGGAACGATTGTTATCGGCGGGGCAAAGAATGCAGCACTACCGCTGATGGCCGCAGGGCTGCTGACCGACGAGCCCCTCACGCTGACCAACATGCCCGAGCTGGCCGACATCGCCACCATGGGCAACTTGTTGCGCCAATTGGGGGTGAGCATTGATCAATCGGCGCTGGGTGCTGGTGCTGACAGCGCTGAAGCCGGTGCGACAGGGCGCACCATGACATTGCGGACAGAAAAAATCGCCTCGGTTATTGCGCCCTATGATTTAGTGCGCCGGATGAGGGCGTCAGTGTTGGTGCTAGGCCCGCTGGTTGCACGTCACGGTGAAGCAAAAGTTTCACTGCCGGGGGGCTGCGCGATTGGCACACGGCCGGTT
>JANLSL010000314.1:0-1656 GCA_031362385.1 Alphaproteobacteria bacterium
ACCAGGTCGATTTTCAGTGATGAGGCCGAGGCCAACGCATCCATCACAATGGCCGGGCGTAAGTTTGCAAACAGCCCCATCTCTTTGCGCAGCCGCAGCAAACCCTTCTCGGGGCGCACATCGTATGGCAATTGATCCCACTTGGGCCCGCCAATGCAGGCAAACAAAACCGCATCTGCGACTTTGGCGCGGGCAACAGTGTCGTCGGTCAGCGGCGTCTTATGAACGTCGTAAGATGCCCCACCAATCAAGCCTTCTGACACGTCGAATTTAATGCGGCCCCTAGAGGCAAACCAATCCATCACCCGTCGGGTGGCGGCTAAAACCTCAGGGCCAATGCCATCGCCCGCAAGGGCGAGAACTTTACGAACAATCATGCGTACAGCCAGGGCTGCTGGGCTTTTTGTTTAGTCTCAAAAGCTTTGATTTTATCGAGCTGTTGCAATGTCAGGCCAATGTCATCAAGGCCATTGAGCAGATTATGCCGACGCATCTCGTCGATATCGAATGTGGTGACAGTTCCATCAGGAGCTGTGATGGTTTTGGTGGCCAGATCAACGGTGAACTCGCCGCCCTTGGTGTTGCCCGCCTGCGCTTGGGCCGTCAGCTTATCGACCTCGGTTTGCGGCAGGGTGATGCACAAAATGCCGTTCTTGAAACAGTTGTTATAAAAAATATCGGCAAAGCTTGAAGCGATCATGCAGCGAAAACCAAAATCGAGCAGACCCCAAGGAGCATGCTCGCGCGAGGAGCCGCACCCGAAATTGGCGCCCGCGATCAGAATATTTGCACGGCGATAGGGCTCTTGATTGAGCACGAAACCAGGCTTCTCAGCGCCTGTATCGTCGTAGCGCATATCAAACATCACAGCTTTACCCAGGCCCGTGCGTTTAATGGTTTTCAAAAATTGCTTCGGCATAATCATGTCGGTGTCGACATTGACCATCGGCAATGGGGCAGCAATGCCCTTCAAGACTGTGAATTTTTCCATCGCAAAATTCCTTTTAGTTTTTGCGTTCTTTACTGCGCGCAAAAGAAGAAAGCACACTGAACTCGCGCAACTGCGTAAGCTTGGACGAGAAGTCAATAATCTCAACACTGTCACGGCCTAAGGCGCGGTCAGCTCTGGCTTGACGCAGAGCCATGAGGTCAACACGAATCTCTTGGCTGGGGTCTTGATCAGCCATCACAAAAACTTTCGTACATCCGTCAAATAACCAGTGATGGCTGCCGCAGCCGCCATTCCGGGGCTGAGCAAGTGTGTGCGCCCGCCGCGCCCTTGTCGTCCTTCGAAATTACGATTCGAGGTTGAGGCGCAGCGCTCACCTGGCTGCAAAATATCGGGGTTCATGCCCAGGCACATGGAGCAGCCTGGCTCGCGCCACTCAGCACCAGCGGCAACAAAAATCTTATCCAGGCCCTCTTCTTCGGCTTGATGCTTGACGAGGCCCGAGCCTGGCACCACCAACATGCCGACGTGGGCCGCAACTTTTTTACCTTTGAGGATGGCCGCCACAGCACGCAAGTCTTCAATGCGACCATTGGTGCACGAGCCAACAAAAACTTTGTCTACCTTGAGCTGCTCTAACGGCTGGCCTGGCGTGAGGCCCATATATTCAATCGAACGTAAAGCAGACGAGCGCTTGTTCGCATCGG
>JANLSL010000351.1:0-4618 GCA_031362385.1 Alphaproteobacteria bacterium
GCGGGCGGCGGATCAATGCGCGGCAATGTCGCAAGCAGAGCAATAAATATCACCTGGCACAGCGCAGCGATCCCGTATGCGAGTAATGTCGAACCCGTGAGCGCAATCAACGCCCCCCCAATGGCAGGCCCAATCGCGGCAGCTGACTGCGAACCAGACGACACCCACGCATTGGCATGAACAAATTGCACGGGCTTAAACAGTTGCGGCAGAATGGTCCCAACTGAAGGTGCTGAGAACGCGCGCGCGACACCAACAACAGCGATCATGGCATAAATGAGCGTCGGCGATGCGTGAAGCCAGGTGACCAACGCGAGGCCTACGGCAGCAACAAACATCAACCCTTGAGCATACATCGCCATGTTGCGACGGACCATGCGGTCAGCCAGGTTACCGGCGGGCACCATCAGCAGCAGCACCGGCACTAATTCTACCGCGCCAACAAAGCCCAACGACCACGCACTGCCGGTGAGTTCGTAGAGCTGCCAGCCGACAGCAACAATAATGATTTGCAAGCCCAGCACACCCGCCATGCGCCCAAACGCGATGGCGCGCACATAGGGATTGCGAATATCAGTGGTTGAAATGGAATCAGTCATGTAATCGCGCATTGATAATGCGGATCTAGCGTAGGCGCAAATTTAAGAGTCACCCTGGCCCGAAGGGAGAGGCTAATTCTAATTAGGCCGCTTTTGCGTTGCCGGCGTCGAGAGCGGTTTCAACAATGATTGAGTCTTGGATTTTGGCCGGGGCGGGCACGGACTGGGGGAAGGTGAGCGTTACGCGCAGGCCCGGATGATTGTCTTCCAGCTTGAGATCTAAGTGATGAGAGCGCGCGACGGCCTGGACTAAGCTGAGGCCCAATCCGCTGCCCGGCGAGGTACGACTTTGCTCAAGACGAAACAAGCGTTCCAAAACTTTGCCCTTAAACTCGTCAGGAACACCAGGGCCAGTGTCAGACACGACAAATGCGGGCTTGCCCTTGATGAGAACGGAGACCACTGCAACTGCGCCGCCCTCGGGGCTGTACTTGATGGCATTATCAATCACGTTGGCCAGGGCCTGAGCAATCAGGTTACGGTCGCCTTTGGCCCAGAGCCCGGGCTCAAAACGGGCGGTAAACGAAAGGCCCTTTTCCTCAGCCAAGGGCCCATACATCTCGGCAACGTCTTCACCGATGGCAGAAAGATCGAGCTCAGCGAAATTGCGCTGAAGTCCTGCCTCGGCCCGCGCAATTCGCAACAGCGCTGAGAAGGTGGCCAGCAATTTGTCAGCATCGCCAATGGCACCTTCAATAGCGTCAACGTGGCTGGGGTTATCGAGTTTACGCAGAGCATCTTCCAGCCGGCTGCGCAGACGGTTCAACGGTGTGCGCAAATCGTGAGCGACGTTATCGGATACTTGCTGCATCCCGCGCATCAGGCGCTCGATTTGATCAAGCATGGCGTTGATGCTTTGTGCGAGACGCCCCAACTCATCTTGCGCGTTAACGACAGTGACGCGTTTGCTGAGATCGCCGCTCATGATCGTGCGGCACGTGGTTGTGATCGCTTCAACCCGGCGCATAATGGTGCGTCCAAAGACAAAACCACCCAGCAACCCAAGCAGCACCGTCATTGCTAAGCCGATATTCAGTGATTGAAGAAGCTGCTGGCGAAACTGTTGCTGTTCACGAATATCCCGGCCGACCAGAAGTTTGAACCCTTCGGGCGTAAAAAACTGGAGGGCGCGGGCCTCGGCGAGATCTTTAGGGGCGCGTTCAAGATCGCGAATGTTGAAGTTAACCCACAGATCATCAACCGCGACATTGCGCGGCCAACTGCGCAAGTTCCCCGCGATCGGGGTCCCCACCGGATCGACCAATAAATAGATGGTTCCTTCACGGCGACTGGGATCGAGCCTGCGATTGATGGCCATCACCAATCCGCCGGTCCCCGAACGCTGGTAAGACTCTTGCAAGCCCGCTACTTCAGCTTGAACTGCCGCTTCAAATTGGCGCTGCGCAAAGCCCGAGGTGGTCCAGAACACGAAATAGAACAGGCCGCTGACCGAGACAGCGAACATCAAGGTATAAAGAAGCGCCAGCCGGAACGTAATTGAATGGTAAAGGCGCTTAAACCAACCCACGAAAATTACACTTCCAGTTTATAACCAGCACCGCGCACAGTCTCTAAGATCGGCTTGTCGAACGGCTTGTCGATCTTCTGGCGCAAACGGCTGATATGAACGTCGATCACGTTGGTTTGAGGATCGAAATGATATTCCCACACGTTCTCGAGCAGCATGGTGCGCGTCACCACCTGGCCGGCATGGCGCATCAGATATTCCAGCAAACGAAATTCACGCGGATGCAGGTAAACGCGCTTGCCCTGGCGAATAACCTTGCGGGCCAGCAAATCCATTTCAAGATCGCCAACCTTGAGGAAGGTGTTCTCAGGTTGAGCACCGGCGCGGCGCAACAAGGCTTCGACGCGCGCGAGAAGTTCAGAAAATGAATAGGGTTTGGCCAAGTAGTCATCGCCGCCCGCTTTCAGCCCTGCGACCCGGTCTTCGACTTCGCCCAGCGCACTCAGGAACAACACCGGCGTGGTGATGTTGGATTTGCGCACCGATTCAACAATCGACAAGCCATCAGGCCCCGGCAACATGCGGTCGACCACCATCGCATCGTAGGGTTCAGACAGCGCTAAAAACAAACCATCCTTGCCGTTGGCCGCGTGGTCGACGGTATAGCCACTTTCCCGCAACCCCTTGAGCAGATACTCAGCCGCTTCGCGGTCGTCCTCGATCACTAAAATACGCATTACCGAACCAGCCACCTTTTGCCGAGGATCAAGGGCGACGACTGGCTTAAGCCCAGACGACGCGACATCAGAACCTGAAACTTGTTGCAGGAGCATTATAAATCCTCAATCTCGATTTGCACGGCTGGTTTAGGGCAGCCGCAAAGGCCCTTGAACCAGCCGATACTGCGGCTCAGGCACTTACTGGGGCCTTACGCCGGGATTAAAAACCTGTCAGGGCCAAGGTCATTGGGGGAAGGTCTGATCACTCAAGCGTGATGGTGCCGGGTGCGTATTACTTGATTTTGCCTTAATTCCGCCCACCCCATTTCCTATATTTGGTGTCGAACGGTAAAGCAGGCCTGACCTGCCCCGGTTCTGGTGGAGGATGAGATGTTTGCGCCCGGTTGGAAGCGTTCGGTGAGCAAGACTATGATAGCTGGCCTTGCTCTGTCGGGGCTGGCGATCACTCATAGTGCTGCGGCCCGTGACTTCGAACATCGCAATTCAGTTCTGCGGGGGCAAATTAGCATCGAGCAATCCCGCCTCGGCTGGCGCAACGATGGCTGGAATAGCGACCGCTTCAACGATAGCCGCTGGCGCGGGTATGGCCCGGCGTGGAACCACTCACCGTGGGCGTGGGAACCAGCGCCGCGCTATCGGTATGCACCGCGCAACCGCGCGAGCCGGGTTGACCCTTGGGAAGCCTTGGCCTGGGGTGTTGGTGCAGCGATTCTGTTCGAAGCCTTAACCGATCATGATCGCGACGACCAGCGCAACGCCTATAACCGCGCGCTCAGCGCACCTGTGGGCGAAAGCATTGTGTGGAACAATGCCAACAATAACACCGGCGGCGAAGTGCGCGTCACGCGCGACGGTACCGCTGGCGATAAGTATTGCCGCGAGTTCCAACAAACCATCACCGTCAATGGCCAACAACAAAATGCCTGGGGCATCTCGTGCCAGGAACCTGACGGGTCGTGGAAGATCGTGCCGCAGAATTAAGTATATGTTTAATTTGGTCGCACGTGAACGTGTCATGGCCACTCTAAAAAACTTACTCACACGCCTTGGAATTGTTGCAGGTGCTCTGACGTCAGCGGCTGCTTACGCCCAAGACGATCCCAATGCGGCAGCACGTGCGCAAATGGAAACCCAACAACAAGGTGGCGGTGCGGGCGCACTGACACCCAGCATGGGCATTGTTCCGGGTGCTGGTTTTCCGACCAATAGCGGACCAGCCAACAGCCCGCGCATGACGCCACCTGTTGAGGCAGGCCCTGATCCAACCTCAGCCGCACCTGAGCAAAATGACCGCGGCTTTCGCGGGGGGCGTGGCACGGGAGGTGGCGGTAATGGTGGTGGTAACGATGGCCGCAATCACAATGGGAATGGCTTCGATCATAATCGTGGGCCGCGCGATGAAACATTTCGCAACCCTGATCTGAACTATCGCAACCGGCCCCCGCGCTGGGAAGAGCGTGACCGCCGCCCACCGCCGCCGGTGATTGTGCGCCCCTATTATCAGCCACCGGTGATCGTGCGGCCCTACTATCCGCCGCCGGTAATTGTGCGGCCCTATTACGCACCCCCGGTTTATGAACAACCCTATTATGCGCCGCCACGCCAATGGGGCGGGCCAGTACCTGGCAACGTAGTCTGGGACCCGTTTCCAGGTGATGTGTACAATTCACTGACGATCAATGCGCGCCTTGAGCATGAACGTGCCTTTGTGGCGGCACTTTCAGCGGGCCTTGGACAAACCCAAGCGTGGCGCTGGGGCAATGTGCGCGGTGATGTGACGGTGATCGACGACAGTTACCAAGGTGCTTCAT
>JANLSL010000357.1:0-1726 GCA_031362385.1 Alphaproteobacteria bacterium
CATCGGAAAGCAATTTTCCTTTTGATCAACCATCACATCGACAATCACCGGTTTGTTGATCGACATCATTTCACGAATAGTGTCATCGACTTTTGTGGGGTCAGACACACGAAGGCCCGCGCAATGATACGCTTCGGCGAGTTTCACAAAGTCTGGCAAGGCATCAGTGTAGCTTTCGGAATAGCGCCCGCCGTGCAGCAACTCTTGCCACTGGCGTACCATGCCCATGTATTGATTATTGATAATGAAAATTTTCACAGGCAAGCGAAACTGAACAGCCGTCGACAGCTCTTGAATATTCATCAAGATCGAAGCCTCACCGGCAATATCAACCACCAGCGCCTTAGGATGAGCCAACTGCGCGCCAATGGCCGCGGGCAAGCCATACCCCATGGTGCCCAAGCCACCTGAGGTCAACCAACGGTTCGGGTTCTCGAACCGATAAAATTGCGCCGCCCACATTTGGTGCTGGCCAACTTCGGTGGTCACATACGTCTCGCGGTCTTTGGTCAACTCATACAACCGCTCAATGGCGTATTGTGGCTTAATCACTTTGCCAATTTGCGTGTACGCCAAGCACTTGCGCGCGCGCCACTCATTGATGCTTTTCCACCACGGGCCTAAATCAACCTTGGGCGTGTTGGGGCGTTTGGCTTTGATGATGCGAATCATCTCTTCCAGCACCACAGCCGCGTCACCAATTACTGGCACATCAACCACGACGTTTTTATTGACCGACGACGGATCGATATCGACGTGAATTTTTTTCGAGCCCGGCGAGAAGAATTTCAAATTGCCGGTCACGCGATCATCGAACCGCGCGCCCAAGCTGACCATTACGTCGCAGTGGTACATGGCCAGATTTGATTCATACAGGCCATGCATCCCAACCATGCCGAGCCATTGCTCACCCGAAGCCGGGAACGCGCCCAATCCCATCAGCGTGGACGTGATCGGAAAACCGGTAAGTGCTACGAGCTCGCGCAACAGTTCTGACGCACGGGGGCCAGCGTTAATAATACCACCGCCGGTGTAGAGCAGCGGGCGCTTGGCCGTGAGCATCAGGTCAATGGCTTGCTCGACTGCTTTTTGATTGGGCGTGGTGCGCGGATTGTAGGTTTTGTGTTGCTTACGATTGATGCCGCGCGGCGCGGTTTCATACTGGCCCAGGCTCATCATCACGTCTTTGGGCAGATCAATCACCACCGGGCCAGGCCGACCTGCGCGCGCCACGTAAAAAGCTTCGTGAACGATTAGTGCTAATTTGTTGACGTCGCGCACCAAATAATTGTGCTTGGTGCAAGGTCGCGTAATGCCCGTGGTATCTGCCTCTTGAAAGGCGTCGTTGCCAATCAAGTGTGTGGGCACTTGGCCCGTGAGGCACACAACCGGGATCGAATCCATCAATGCGTCGGTCAGGCCAGTCACGGCATTGGTGGCACCCGGGCCAGACGTGACCAGCACCACGCCCACCTTGCCGGTCGAGCGCGCATAACCCTCGGCGGCATGGACAGCGCCTTGTTCGTGGCGCACCAAAATGTGGCGAATGCTGTTTTGTTTAAACAGCTCGTCATAGATCGGCAGCACGGCACCGCCCGGATAGCCGAACACGACCTCAACCCCTTGTTCTTGAAGGGCTTTAAGGATGATTGCGGCGCCGAGCATCGGCTCGTTGATAACCCCGGTATCGGGCATGGCACTCTCTAAAAACGATAAAAGCCTTCGC
>JANLSL010000369.1:0-2630 GCA_031362385.1 Alphaproteobacteria bacterium
AAAGCCAAAGCGCATAATTCAAAATGGATGAAAATTGCGCAACAACGCTTGCGCGGGCTTGGCCTGAGCATTGAGGGCAGTTCGGGGAATTTCCTGTTGCCGCTGTTTGATGGCAAGAACGGCAAAACCGCTGCGGCCGTCGATGAGTTCTTACAATCGCGTGGACTGATTGCGCGCCGGGTTGATAATTACGCCCTGCCCAATCACTTACGCATCACGATTGGGGCGGATGATGAAATGGAATTGGTGTTGAATACGCTTGATGAATTCATGGGGGCGCGCCATGGCTGAGCAGCCCATGTTTAATCGCGTCGCATTCATTGGCATTGGTTTGATCGGCTCGTCGATGGCACGGGTGATGAAGCGCGACAAGCTTGCGGGCACCATAGTTGCCTGCGCGCGGCGCCCAGAAACACTCGGTGTCTGTTTGAAATTGGGCATCGCTGATGAAGTCACATCTGATTACGCCGCCGCCGTGAAGAATGCCGATTTGGTTGTGATTGCCACGCCGATCAGCACCAACGAGGCAATTGCGAAAGCCATCGCGCCGCATTTGAAACCGGGCGCGATTGTGACCGATGTGGGTTCGGTCAAGCAGGCCGTGATTGATGCCGTGGCCCCGCATATGCCGGTAGGTGTGCATTTTGTGCCTGCGCATCCGTTAGCAGGCACCGAGCATTCCGGCCCTGAAGCTGGCTTTGCAGAATTATTCCAGGGCCGCTGGTGCATTCTCACCCCGCTGCCGACAACTGATGCCGCTGCCGTGGAAAAGGTGCGCGCATTTTGGACGCATGCAGGCTCGAAGATCGAGATCATGCAACCCGACCACCATGATAAAGTTCTGGCCATCACCTCACATCTTCCACATTTGATTGCCTATACCATTGTTGGCACGGCGGACGATTTGGCCGAAGACTTGAAGCAAGAAGTCATTCAATTCTCGGCTTCTGGGTTTCGCGATTTTACGCGCATTGCCGCGTCTGACCCGGTCATGTGGCGCGATATTTTCATGAACAATCGCGAAGCCACATTAGAAGTTTTGCAGCGGTTCAGTGAAGACCTCACGGCATTGCAGCGCGCGATCCGGCGCGGTGATGGCGAAAGCTTGGAAAAGCTATTTGCGCGTACCCGGGCCATTCGCCGCAGCATTGTCGAAGCCAAGCAGGCTTGAGCCATGCCCACCCGAATATTCTACTCATGGCAGAGTGATAGGCCTAACGAAACAAATAAGGACTTTATCAAGATTGCGCTTGATGAGGCCAAAAATAAGATTAACCAAGATCTGCAATTGTTGGGTGATTCAGAGCGATCAGTATTTATCGATCACGATTCGCTGAATGTACCTGGAATGCCTGCCTTAACTGAGACCATCAAGGCCAAGATTAGAGATAGCGCGGCCGTAGTTTTGGATTTGACTTTTATTGGCCGGGTTACGGACGCGACTGAGGGGCAAAACGTCGCGAAGCTAGGCCGCCATGTATCCAACCCAAATGTACTACTCGAATACAGCTATGCAGAGGCGCACCTAACAGATTCCGCGCTAGTATCAGTGCTCAACACAAGCTTTGGTGAACCAAAGAATAATATGCCCTTTGATATGGCGCATAAAAGATGGCCGATACTATATGATGCGCCGGACGGCGAGAAATACGAAGATGCTCGGCAAGCTGCAACAAATCACTTAGTCAATGAATTAGTGTCGAATCTAAAGCCAATTATTCAAGCCTATCTTGATAGGCCTAGAAATTTACAAAACAAAACTCATGAACAGCAAGCGGTTGAGGGTGGAAGCTGTTTTGTCGAAAGTGGGCATAAGCTAGCCACAGTCAAAACTCCAGCGGATAGAAATAGGAAAATTGTTCTGACGCCCAGGTCAGGATCGCGTCTTTTTGTACGATTCATACCATTTAAAGCGCAAGTGCCGCTCCAGAGTCACGAGACTCAGAAGTTTCTCATGAAAGCACAGCTTAATCCAATATCAACTGAACCTTTTCAAGGTTGTTCAGAGGAGCGAAACAGTTTTGGTGCTATAGCCTATGCCAAATATCCTGAATCCAAGAGCCTTACCGATAAAACTATCGATCACCTCGAAGTGCACTTTGTTGAGTCATTCGTTCAACTTTTTCGATCCCGCGAAGTTTGGGCAGTTGATAGTTACGTTTTAGCACCAGATTATGGTCTCGAAGAAGATGATCAGCCCGGACCATCCACAATTTGGATTGAGGATGTTAAGCGCTGTCTTAAGCGTTTTATTGAGCGCTATCTAAAGGCGGCAGCTAGCATTCTTGGGTTGAATGTCCCGATCAGAATGATCATAGGGGTTACAGGGGTTGAAAATTTTTCGATCGCGTATGGCACAAATGGACGTTCTGGGGACATCCTTGTCGATGCTATAAATGTCGAAGTATTGATAAAAGAATTCGGTTCAAACCCTGATGAATTAATTGAGCCATTTCTCAAGAAACTATTCAGCGAAGGTGGGTGGGTTTATTAGCTCTAAGTCGTCAGTTGTTTGGCAGAAACTGATGGTTGATTGTCATTTGCGACGCCTCCAGATTTGCTAAAAACGCCACCTCACTCAGTCCGAACGAGGCTCATATGTCCACCGAACTTCACCTCATCATTGGTAA
>JANLSL010000412.1:0-6800 GCA_031362385.1 Alphaproteobacteria bacterium
ATATTTGTATCTTGCAGTCTGTAACCTTACACGTTACACTTCCTCATGATCAAGACCTTTCGGCATCGGGGCTTGCGGCGGCTTCATGAGCGAGGCGAGCGCAGTGCAATTGGGGCAACCTTTGTCGACCGGATTGAAGAAGCCCTTGGTTTGCTTGATATTGCCATAACTCCACGCGACCTGGACCTGCCAGGCTATCGCCTTCACCAACTGCGGGGTGACCTGAAAGGTTATTGGAGCATCACAGTCTCGGGCAATTGGCGGCTAGTCTTTCGCTTCGACGAAGGTGACGTGTGCGATGTCGATTTTGTTGACTATCATTAAAAATGAACGAACCGAGGTTTATCCCATGCCCATGAAAAACCCACCTCACCCTGGCCGCCTGATTCGCAATGCCTGTCTTGAGCCGTTGGGCCTGAGCGTCACCACCGGCGCCGATGCGTTGAAAATCGCGCGGCCCACGTTGTCCAATGTTGTCAACGGCAAGGCGGCGATTTCCGCCGAAATGGCAATCCGTTTGGAAAAAGCCTTTGGCGGCACCGCCGATGCCTGGCTGCGCATGCAAACCGCCTTCGACCTCGCCCAGGCCCGCAAACACGCCGGACGCATTAAAATCAAACGCTTCGCGGCATAGTTTTATTTTCTTGTCGTCCTCGGGCGTAGACCCGAGGACCCAGGGTTAAGGAACGCCTGCGCCAGCCAACACCGCGAGTGCTTGTAACCCTGGATACTCGGATCAAGTCCGAGTATGACATGGGAGTGCTGGACTGAAAGCAATGGCCAAAAATGCTGACCGTAAAACAACAAATTGAGATGGTCGAGGACATCCGCGCCTTCGATGTAGCTAAAGCTGCGCGCGGCGCACTCATTCCCGCCGAAGTGATGGACCGCATTTGGGATGGCGAGAATCGCGTGTTGGCGCTGCGCGAGTGGCGCGGCTTAAGTCAGGGCCGCCTTGCGAAAAGCGCTGGGTTGTCCCAATCCTATCTGTGCGAAATCGAGAAAGGCAAAAACGTCTCGTCCCGCGCGGCCATGGCATTAGCCAACGCACTGGTGGTCGACGTCGGTGATGTGTTGGTAGGTCATGCAAAGGGCAAACCGCCAAACACACTCAAAGACCTGCTTTTAAATGCACCCAAGAGTCAGGAATTCGCCGACATCATGGATAAAATCTACCGCGACCGAAAGAAAGGCATTCGCCGCCGCAAGCGTCGGTAATGCCTCCCCTCTCCCCGCAATCTCCCGCCATTCAGAGCGGTGAAACGAACACGCGCAGCTCGGCTGTTGCAAACGTCGCAAAGCTTTGTCAGCTTAGGGCAAGCTGCCCACTCCACATTAACACGTGAACACATGAGCACACACATCATGCACCGCAGAACATTCATCAGTCAGGCCGCTGCCGTAACCGCCCTTGCCCGCACCGCCCATGCGCAAGAAGCCGCCAGCACCCCGCCTTACGCTGCTGCTGTCATGCGCCTGCCCATCATTGTGCCGCCCAGTGGCGACGCGCTCAACGATGTGCGCACAAAAAACGCCATGGCGATGGTCGATGCCCTTGAAGGCGCGATGAAGGGGCCCGGCCCCAAACCGCGCCTGATTGTATTTCCGGTATTGCAATACACCTCAGCGCGCCGCGCGGTTTCGGGTGTGCCGATGTCGGCCGTCGCGGTGGATTTAATTTCGGAACACCTGGACAAAAGTATTTTTGCGCCCGTGGTGGCGGCCTGCAAGCGCCACAACTGTTATGTCTCCACCAGCACGCAGGAAAAAGTGCCGCAAATGCCGGGGCGCTTTTTCCACACCGGTTTCATTATGGGGCCCGAGGGGTTGGTGCTGCGCTCGCCCAAATCGCAAGCACAAAGTGCACCTGAGGTAAGTTACCTGCGCGACTTCCCTGACGAGTACATGAAAATTTTTGGCCCCGATTCCATTTTGCCCGTGGTGCAAACCCCCATTGGCAAGTTGGGGTGCTATGTGGAGGGCGAAGCTGAAGTGTTGGAAGTCTCACGCCTGCTGGCCTCAAAGGGTGCCGAAGTGATTGCACACACCAGCATGGAATCAGACGAAGTGCCGTGGCAGGCCATCAAGCAAGCCATCGGTTATCAGTGCCATGTGTATTTGCTGACGGGTGCTACATCGCGCTTCATCATGCCCAAAAATCCAACCGGTGAATGGGCCGGTGGCAGTGCCACCATTGTGGGGCCCGATGGCAAAGTGCTGGCGCAAAAAGGCGGGCGCGACGAAGGTGCCGCTGTTGCCACCATTGACTTAGGTGCAATTGCCGCATCCATCAAAAAGCACGGGCGGAATACGGTTCCGGCGTGGAACCTTTATACCAAGCTGTACAAGGGGTGACCACTCAGCGGTCGTGAACCATCAGACGACCATCAGATTACCATCAGATGATGGGTTTGATGGACCTTGAGGCCTACTCGCGCGGCGTCTTGGCATCCACATATTGGAAAAGTACAATCAAGTGCCCGGCGGGGTCTTGCACACCCATCTCGAAAATACCCACCCGCTCTTTGTTGGTGGTCTCGCGCCATTCGCCAACCCGGTAGCCATCAGCGATCAACTCCTTGCGCAAGGCCAGAAAGCGTTTGGTCTCCAGCACCATGGCCGTCAGGCTGGGCTCGCGGATGATGGCTTTGGGGTCCAGCCCCTTCACTTCGGTTATGGCAAAGGCGCGTTCTTCGGTGGATGAGTTCAGCGTGGCTTGGCGCACCGCTTTGGTGGGGTCGAAGTTGAATGCCTTGTAGGCGAAGTTGCCCTTCGGGTCGACTTTGCTTTCTTCCATGCTCGCAAGTTTGAAGCCCAGTTTGCCCACATAAAACTTCAGTGCCGCATCCATATCAGGCACCACGAGGTTCGGGCGCTTGAAGCGCACATAGCGGTCTTCCTCGGCTGATGCGGGCGATACATGAAGGGCACCAAAGGCCAGAACACCCAACAGCAGATGCATCAAGCTGGAACGAAAAAGCGCCATGGAGAACCTCAAAGGTTGAAGTTATATGCCGACGAAGCTTAGCGCCTTTGGGGTAGACTGGCGATGGTGCTGATGCTGGGAACTGGGGCGACATCCCTGCCCGCGCGTGGGACCACTACACCGAACCTTACAAAGGCTCAGGCGTTTAACGTATGGGCGGTCACGGAGTCTGTGTCATGATGATGAAGGCTCACACTGTTTTTGAAGCGGTTTGGGCCTGGAATAGGGCCTTCACCCGGGGCCGCAAACCCTTGCCCCACCTGGGTTTGCGCGTTTTGCAAGCCCCAAGCGCGAACAAATTCCATTGACTCAGTATGGTTAACCCCTAGTTTTTTGAGCGCCCGGAACCTTGGGGCCGGGCCAACTCCTGGGAGGGAATCTAAATGTTAGAGAAAGCCAAAGCGTTTCTACAACAAGTCCTCGATCTCGGACTCGTACTCGTCGGCGTGGCCGTGATCTTGCAAATTATTTTCGGCAACGTCGTGCCATTCGTCGGTGGCGACATTGTCGGCAATATCGTCAAGATCGTAAAGGAACTCGGCGACGGCGGGTTGGTTGGCCTCATCGCGGCTGGCTTGATTCTTCATGTGATCAACAAGCGTTAGCCTTCGCAACATAACTTGATTTGCTTCGAGTGGGCGGGTGTTTAGCACCCGCCCATTTATATTTACGGGTTCGCTTTATAGGAGCGATTTGTATCGCGGCTTGGACCAGCCGCACTGGCCGCGCGCCCAGTGACGATCGTACCCTTGCTTAAGCGCCCAACGCCATCCACAGGCCAATGGCACTCAATAAAATTATAAGTGTGAAAGTTCCCACAGTCCCCACCACCCGAAATGGATTTGGCGCCGTTCTGTGTATCCCGATGACATGGGCAATGCGCAGCACAACAAGTGCCACACCCGACCACATCAGAATGGTTTTGCTGAAGCCACCCAGTTCCAGCAACGCCATCAATATCAGCAGCAGCGGCACGTACTCCGCAAAGTTAGCGTGGGCACGGATGCGCTTTTGGAGTTCAGAATTTCCGCCATCGCCTAAGCTCACGCCGTGTTTGAAACGCATCCGAACAATGCGCAGCATCAGCACCATGTAGATCAAAGAAAGAGCACCAGCAGTGGCCAGCGTAACACTCAGCAATAATGGCAATGGCATGGGAGCCCCCTGGTTGAATGTTCAAACTTTACCGCGCGCGACAATTATCATTGGCCAAATCAATGATGCGACCAGAGCGAGACCCAAAGCAGGCCATGTTCCAACCTCTTCAGGTGTTATGGACAGCACGCTAAAACCACATGCAATTCCGATCAGGGGTTTTATCGCCCCTCCTAAAGCCGCCGCCGCACCAACGACACCAAAGCGGCGATTGACCAGAATCGCTAAGCTTGACAACGCAATTGGAAACACCGCAGCAATTCCTGTCACGGCCGGCCCGATGGCATCGCTCAGCGTTACAACCGCAACCACAAACACCGCAACCAGCATAGCACGCACCGGAAGTTCAAACCATGCGCGGTGTGAATTTCTGCTATTCACGACTGGCGGTACGGGTGGCGTTGCCCATCGCAGGGCAACGAGAAAAGCAGCAAGATTAGCTGCTATAGCGAGCGGCAACGTCCACGGGGTTTGGCTGACAACAGTTGCTGCCAACAGCCAGACGAGCAGCGCACCTGCGAGGCTCCACACCAGGCTCATACGACGCGCCAGAATTACGAATGCGCTGAGGTAAATCCATGTGGCCATGCCGCCTGCCAAACTCGTCAACGCACTGTGGGCGATGAAGGCGGCATCATGTTGCAGTGCCAGCAGCACATAAGCAGGCCCAGCTGAAACCGGAATGCTGGCAACCAGCCCGCCCCAACGCGGCCCTGCCCGCTCCGCTACGACTGAAGCGATGACAACAACCAATGCTGTAGCACTCGCCTTCAACCCTAACGCCAGCCAGAACATGTCCACTAAGCAACCCAGCCGCCAGAAATGGGAAAGCTTTGCCCGGCAAAGAAGTTGGCTTTGTCAGATGCCAGAAACACAACGAAGGATGCTAATTCATCTGGCGTTCCCATACGCCCGGCTGGCACTTCAGTTTTCAGGCGCTGCTTGAAAGCATCAAGTGCTTGAACTTCGGGTGGGAAATACGTTGGGGTATCAATAAAGTTCGGCGCGACCAAATTAACTTGCACATTCTGCGCAGCCACTTCAGCACCAACAGCACGAACATAAGCAACCTGCGCGCCACGCGCTGCACTGTAGGTTGATGTGCGCTTCATTCCGCGAAAGGCTGCTGCACTGCCAATGACAATGATTTTGCCAGAACGCCGCTCGATCATTCCGGGTAACACATGCCGTATTAAGCGCGGCAGCGGATCTACCAGGTGGCTAAAGACGGTGCGCCACTCATCGTCACCTACTTCAGCCGCCCGCGTTTGTGGTGCGGGAAGTGCTAAATGGGCGATGAGTATGTCGACACTTTTGACCGCAGAAAGCCTGCTCATCGCATCAGGCGGCGCCAGCGCGCCTTCATCGGCATGAACGTCAGCACCCTGTTCACTGAAAGCCTTGACCAAAGCTGGGCCTACCCAATCAGTGCTTTGAGTTACAAGAACGCGTTTGCCAGTTAAAAGGCCTGCCACTTGCTAATACCCGCGCTTCACATCAACCACTGAATAAAGTTTATCACCTGCAACGTAGCGGCGCAGGTTCTCGCGCATCACAATCCAAAACCGTTCCATACGATTGTCAGAGAAACTCGACACATGGGGCGTGATGAAGATATTGGGCGCCTTCCACAGCGGAGAACTACTCGGCAATGGTTCTGTGTCAGCCACATCCAAGCTAGCCCCGGCGATCACTTTTTTCTCCAGCGCTGCAATAAGATCGGGCTGATTGACCTGCGCCCCGCGCCCGACGTTAATAAAAAAAGCCGTGGGCTTCATGCGCGCGAAGAACGCTGCGTTAAACATACCCTCAGTCTCTGGCGTGAGCGGAGCCGCATTCACCACAACGTCAGCGCGCGCAGCCAACTCCGCCGTTTCAGTGGCTAGGCCGACATACTCAACATAATCAGGACCCGTGCGGTTGGAGTTACGTGTCGCAATAACTTTCATACCCAAAGCATGGGCACGCTCGGCCACTGATGTGCCGATACCACCCAGGCCAATGACCAGCATGGTTCGGCCTTGCAACTCCATATGGCTTTCTTGGGTGAACGCATTTTGGTTCCAGGTGTTCGCGCGATTCATGTCTGTGTAGGCACCGAAGTGCCGCGCTAGATAGAACGTTACTGCAATCACATGCTCGGCCATTGGTGGTCCGTACACCCGCTGCATATTGGTTATTAAAACGTCACCCACCTTGAGCCGGGGAATTGCCAGGCAATCGTTTGCACCAGCCGAGGGGATATGAACCCATTTTACGTTCGTTGCGGCATTCACAGCAGCCGATGTACATACCCCAACCAGGGCATCAGCTCCGGCTGCATACTTTGCACCATCTGGAATTTTATCAACCCCAATCAATTCAACACCCGGGGCTACTTCTTTGAACCACTCCAGGCGCTTGGGGGTATCGGCCAAAATCACAATCTTTTTTGGCTTTACCCAGCCTTTCATCTCACGCACCGGCTTGTCGCCCTCACGCAATTCCAGCTCTTTGATCACGCGGGCCGTATCAAGTTCTGCGTGCGCAGCCCATGAAAATGACCACACCACAACACTTGCAAGAATGAGACGAAACACGATGCACCTCATAAAAACTTATCTTGTAAACGCGGCTTGGGGCCGGTCGAGCGCGCCCATCGGGTCTTTTGCAATTTCAG
>JANLSL010000420.1:0-11697 GCA_031362385.1 Alphaproteobacteria bacterium
GCGCGATTGCCGTCGACATCATTGGCTATGGTCAGTCTGACAAACTTGAGCGCGCGGTTAGCAGCGTCGAACACGCCAGCGCCATATCCCAGGCGATGGACGCTTTGAAGGTGGGCGGTGGCTACTTTATTGGGGGTCACATGCCCTCGACCATTGCCGTCGAGGTGGCCTTGCAACGCAACGATATTCGCAAACTGGTTTTGGATGGCACACCCTTGCTTGAAGCTGATGAAACCGCCCGCATGATGGCCGGCGTCTACCCGGGCCCTTGGGGCTATCAAGACGACGGGGCGCATGAAACCAGCTTTTGGAAATCGACGATCGCTGTGATGAAGTTGTGGGACCCCGCGTTCAAACTTACGCCTGCGAATCTTCCCAGCATCTATGCGTTCATGGTTGACCATATTGAGTCGGGCACGCC
Source organism: Alphaproteobacteria bacterium (assembly GCA_031362385.1). GTDB lineage: Bacteria > Pseudomonadota > Alphaproteobacteria > Rhodospirillales > Rhodospirillaceae. The sequence goes on from JANLSL010000420.1 coordinate 422, forward strand.
GGGGATTGCGCGTATTGCACCCACGCACGATATGCGGGAACGCTTGCCACTTTTGAGTTTACCTGTGCTGGTGCTGACGTCCGAGAACGAGCCATTGCGCCCAGCCTTTGAACGCACGCTGGATCTGCTTCAAAATGGCCGGGGCCATATTTTTCCAGGCAGCCACCCGTTACATTATGCGCAACGTGCGGCGGAGTATGTCGATGTGATCGCTAAATTCTTTGCAGAATAAAAGCAGCAACTCACTCAGCTTTGACATCATCGAAATAAGGCTCAACTGTACCTTTGAGTTTGATGGTCATGGGGTTGCCGAAACGGTCGCGTGATTTACCCGCCGCTACCCTGATCCAACCTTCGGGGACCGAATATTCCAGAACGTCGGTGCGCTTGGTGCCATTGAAGCGAATGCCAATACCCTTGCGCAGCATCGCTTCGTCAAAGTGCGGGCTGCGGGGGTCGATACTCAGGTGGGCGGGCGGCGTATCGGTCATGTTTATTGCTTCTGAAAAGGGTGGTTACCAATTTTGCGCGGTTGTACATCACACTAGATCTTTTTGCGATGCCAAAACGCTGGCCCGCCTATATCAACTTAATCTCGGCTAAGCGTTCGCGCAGGTAGCCATTGGCTGTGATGGGTGTGGGGTAACGGTTGGGCCGCGTTGGCGAAACGCACCCCGGCAAGGTTGCAATCAAAAAATCTGGTGCGAAGTGCTGAAAGAAAGGCATGGAATAGCGGGGGAATGGCGCCCGCGCGGGCGAGGGGTTCACCACCCGGTGTGTGGTTGAGGGCAGTACATGGTTCGTCAGGCGTTGCAGCATGTCGCCGATATTCACAACAACACAATCGGGCGGTGGGTCAATCACAAGCCATTGGCCATCACGATCAAGCAATTGAAGCCCAGCTTCTTCCGCACCCAGCAGCAGCGTGATGACGTTGATGTCCTCATGGGCACCGGCGCGCACCCCTGTGGCGTTGGGCGGTACCGGTGGATAGTGCAAAAGCCGCAAGATGCTGTTGCCCATTGATACGCAAGCCTCGAAGAAATCCGGCTTGATTTTTAAGTACAGTGCGATGGCGTGCAAAATGCGCAGGCCCAAAATATCCATCGCTTCATAAAGCCGAGATGTGGCCGCGTCGAAATCGGCGATGTCTGTGACGTGAAGATTGGGCGGCATGATCGCTTCAAGGGCATGACCTTTGGGAAGGGTACGCCCCACATGCCAAAACTCTTTCAGGTCGGCCCGCACCGCACCCTTGGCGGTTTCAATGCCAAAGGGCGTATACCCGCGCTGACCGCCCCCGCTGGGGATGTGGTAGTGCTTTTTTGTTGCCTCGGGCAGCGCGAAAAAACGCCGTGTGCGGTCAAACGCATTGTCGATAATCTCAGGCGCGATACCGTGATCAGAAATCACCGCAAAGCCATAGCGCGCGAAACACGCGCCCAAGTTTTGTGCAAAAGTGTGTTGGTCCCGCGCGCTGCCAGCAATGGACAGCGGTGTGATCCGTTGGTCAGCCATACCAAAAATGGTGCCAGGGCCGCTTCGCAATGGCAACCGTATTGTCGGTTTACGCTTTGACCATGACTTTGAAGCCGCCAAAGATCATGCGCTTGGCATCGAACGGCATTTTGGCCGTGCCCGCCATGTAGGGGGCCATGCGTTTATCTTTCATCACCTTGGCCATCACGGCGTCGCGGTGTTTGCGCGACTTATATGTAATGAAAGAAAACCACACAGTCTCGGTTTTCTTCATTTTCACGCTGCGCGGAAAAGACGTGAGTTTCCCCATGGCAACATCATCAGCGATGGCTTCCACGTACCCTAGCGCGCCATGGTCTATCCAAACCTTGCGCCCCAGCTGAGCCATGCGCACATACGCAGCTTTTTTGTTCTTGGGAACGGGGATCACAAATCCATCTACGTAAGTCATGTGTACTCTCCTGGTTTGTTATCGTTAGATAATTGAGCATAGGCCTGTTGTAAGTGATAATGTTACTTACAAAATATTGCAGGGGCTAGAGTTTAAGCTCGGTACTGGTAGAGTTTCGTATACATCCATGTTTGTCCTGATCGATAAATATATCGCGCGCCTGATCTTTTGGCCGTTGCTGGGAACCCTGGTGGTTTCGGCGCTGATTTTGCTGATGATCCGTATGGCTGAACTGTTCAGCTTGGTGCTGGACGAGGGCGGAACCACCACGACGGCCTTCCAAATTCTGGGCAACCTCGTGCCGCAGTACTTGGCCTTTGGTATTCCGCTGGGCTTGATCTTTGGTGTCTCGCGGGCGTTTCGGGGCTTAGCCTTGGCCGGCGAGCTGGATGCGGTTGCGGGTATGGGGGTCTCGACCTTGCGCTTGCTCAAAGTGCCCATGATGTACGCAACCGGGTTGGCGGTGATCACGTTTGGCGTGGTGGGGTATATTCAGCCACTCAGTGTCTACGAGTTCGAGCGTTTGCTGTTTGATGTGCGCAATGGGCAGTTCGGATTTTCGGTTCCGGTTGGTGAGTTTACCCGCCTCAGCGATAAAATTGCCATCAGGGTTGTGACCGCGCGCAATGGGGGGCGTGATTTGTCTGGCGTTTTTCTCAGTGTGACCGAAGACGATGGCCGCCAGATGACGATCATCGCTGAGCGCGCGAGCCTGACGGCTGATGATGAGGCGGGCCTGAGTGCTGCTGTTTTCATGAATGGCACAGTCAGCCGCGTCGATTTCGCAGCGCAAAAGGCGCAATCAATCTCGTTTGCTGCCTATGAGCTGCCGTTCAAGCTGCCGAACATGGCAACGTTTCGATTCAGAGGTGAGCACGAGCGCGAGCTGACCTTGAGTGAACAAATCCGTGAGACACGTGACGCGACAACGCCGCCGCAAAAAATGGCCGAAGCATCAGCTGGTATTTATCGTCGTCTGGCGCAAGTCTTCGTGCTGTTCTTTTTGCCGATGTTGGGCATGGCCCTTGCGCGGCCAGCGTTGCGGTCCACCAGCGAGATGGGCCTGATTATCGCGCTGGTCTTGTACATTGTTTACAACGAGATCTCGCTCTACGGTGAGCGGCTGGGATTCAATGGCCAGGCCGATCCTTTGCCGGTGCAAGTTGCGCCATTTTTGGTTTTTGCTGCTTTGGCGGTTGGGCTTTTTCTGCCCATGGCACTGCGCTCAGGCGAACCGCCGCTGGCGATTCTGATGAGGTTTGATATCACGCGGCTCTGGCAACGGCGAAGTAACCTCAGCCCTCAGAAGGCCCGTTGAACACATGCCATCGTTGTCGGATGCAAAAGTTGAAATGGGGTTATACGTTGCCAAGACGTTTGGGCTGCGTGCTGTGGCGATGACTGTTGGCTTGGTGGTTTTGATTCAATCACTCGATCTTGTGGGCCAATCGAATAACATTCTGGCGGTTCCCGGTGCTTCGGAAGCCGCGTTATGGACTTACGTCACATTGCGCTTGCCGATTTTAACGTCGCAGTTTTTACCGTTTTCGGTTTTGCTGGCGTCGCTGGCAACCTTGGCGACGATGGCGCACAGTAACCAAGTTGTCATCATGAAGGCATCGGGTCGCTCGCCTCACCAAATTCTAGCCCCCATGGTCGCCGTTACTGCGCTGTTTGCCGTATTCCATTTTGTGCTCAACGAGAACGTCACGGCGCAGGCGCAAAGCAATCTCGATGCGTGGCAGAAAGTTCGTTATGGCGCCGACCCAACACCCTCGCCCGATGACCTGACAAATGTCTGGCTGGAGGTGGGGCCTGAAATAATTCACGCTGCGCGCGCCGTGCGCAGCGCTGGACGCGTCGATCTGACCGGAGTGGTGATTTACATCCGTGAGGGTGACCGCCAACTCAAAGCCTTACGCCGTGCTGCGACCGCCGCATTATCTGCTGGTGGGGGCATGCTGCGTGGTGTGGAAGCGGTCGATGCGGTGACCGGCGACTTTTCCGACATGGCAGAGATCGTGTGGAAACCAAATCTTGAGCCTGATGACTTCTTCAGCGGCCCCATTGCTGCAAATCATCTGAACCTTTCTGAGTTGTATGCGCGCATCGGCGAGATTGAAAGCACGGGCCGCGCTGTGCCCTCGTTACGCGCTGCGTTTTATCAAAAGTTCACCTGGCCCCTGGCCTCGCTATTAATGCCGCTGTTGGCGGCAATCGCGGGGTTCTCGAAGGGGCGCAATGATCACTTGGCTTTGCGCATTGCGGCAGGCTTGGCATTGGGCTTTGGGTATTTCGTGGCCGAAAGCCTTTCAATGGCGCTCGGGCGTTCAGGGACCATCCCGCCATTCCTGGGGGCGTGGCTGCCTTGGGTCATTTTTTTGCTTCTGGGCGAGTACATTTTGGTGCGTTCCGAGCACTGAGCCAGCATCTTAAGTGGCGGTTGCTGCATATATGTGACTGTTAACCCGTTGATATAATTGAATTCAGGTGCTTTGAGTGCGGTGTGCTGTCACCTGGCAGCGCTGGCAAAGCCATCAAATTTTCTATATGAGGGGCGCAAGATTCGGGGCGTTGGGCCATGTGCCGTTGCTCCCCACCCATGTCATCGCAAGGAACCCTGGAATGAACGCTCTGACGACGCAATCGCCCGCGCCGCGCATTGCGTTGTTCTCGGGCAATTATAATTACCTGAGGGATGGTGCCAACCAGGCCCTCAACCGCTGGGTTGAGTATTTGGAACGCCACGGGGTTGCGGTGCGGGTGTATTCGCCCACCTCTGAAACCCCCGCTTTTTCTCCTGCCGGGACATTGATCTCGGTGCCCTCAATCGCAATTCCTGGCCGTAACGAATATCGACTGGCGCTCGGCTTGCCGCGTTTAGTGCGACGCGATTTGGAAGACTTCCAGCCCAATATTTTTCATCTCTCGGCCCCTGACGTGCTGGGCTACGCGGCGTTGCAGTTGGCGAAAAAATGGCAATTGCCTGCGGTCGCATCGGTTCATACCCGGTTCGAGACCTATCTTAAATATTATGGCCTGGGCTGGCTGGAAAGTACGATGGTGCGTTACCTGCGCCATTTTTACGGCAGCTGCGCAGAAATTTACGCGCCGACTGAAAGCACGGCGCGCACGCTTGCCGCCCAACGCATGTCTGACACTGTGCGTATCTGGGGGCGTGGTGTCGACAGTGATCGGTTCTCACCTGCTAAACGTAGCGATACTTGGCGCGCTGCACATGGGTTTGGCGTGGACGACGTGGTGGTTGCCTTTGTGGGCCGACTGGTTCTTGAAAAGGGGCTCGATCTTTTTGCGCAATCTGTTTCGCGTGCCCGCCAGCGCGGCCTCGCATTCAAAATTCTCATTGTCGGCGATGGGCCTGAACGTGACCGGTTTCGTAAGCGTCTTCCCGGCGCAGTGTTTACCGGTTTTCTTGAGGGCGATGAATTAGCGCGCGCCTATGCATCATCTGACATTTTCTTCAATCCCAGCACCACCGAGGGTATTGGCAATGTCACGCTTGAGGCGATGGCCTCGGGCCTTGCGCCAATTTGTGCCAATGCGACGGGCAGTGTTTCGCTGGTTTCGCATGGTGTCACGGGCTTGGTTTCAAACCAGTGCCGCCCGGATGATTTTGTCGATCATTTGCTTCATTTGGTCGCGCGTGCTGATGTGCGTCGCGCCATGGGCCAGGCTGCGCGCAGCGCTAGTTTGACCTACGTGTGGGACAATGTGTTGCGCGGGCTGTTGTCGCAAATTCAAGGCGTGCTCAGCAAACACAACACATACAGCACGGCAGAATCCAGCGCGCCGGTGGCCTCGCTGCAATTATAAGGCCCGCGGCGGCCGAAGTGGCGGACGTGACTGATTCTGTTGAACCATTTTTTGATGCGCCGCCCAATCCAACCAAGCAAAAACTAATTACGATCTTTCGCGCGCTCGCCGCCGTAATTTTGACAGCCATTCTTGCAGACAAGCTGAGCAAAATCGGTTGGCAGGAAACCTGGGCGTCGTTGCCAACACACCCGATGTTCTACATTCTTTTCGGCGTTATTTACGCTGTCATGCCGCTGACAGACTATGTTCTTTATCGTGGGTTTTGGAACATTGGCCGCTGGGCGCTGCCGGCATTTTTGCGCAAACGAATATATAACGAACTGGTCTTCGATTATTCGGGTGAAGTTTTTCTGTTTCTTTGGGCCCAGGGTCGTATAGAGCGGACCAAGCCGCAAATTGCCTCCACTGTCAAAGACGTCAACTTGCTTTCGGGGGTCACGTCAAATGCAGTCACCTTGCTGTTGTTAGGGGCCATTGCCGCCACGGGGCACAGCCGCATGCTGATGCCAAATGGGGCAGATTCCATGCAGTTCCTCTTGGTCCCCGTTGGTATTGTTTTGGCGATGTCGTTGGCTGTTGTGCTGTTTCGTAATCAACTTTTTGCACTGACACGGCCCCAAGCGCTTCGCGTGCTTGGGCTTCACGTGCTGCGCCTCGTGTTGACGTTAGGTTTGATGGCTGCGCAATGGTGGGTGGCGCTGCCTGAAGTTTCACTCGGCACCTGGGCTGTGATCCTCACCGTCCGGATGCTGCTGACGCGGCTGCCATTCTTGCCCAACCAAGATGTCATGTTCATGTGGGTCGCGGTTTCGATGGCAGGCATGATCGATGCGCCTGAGGCGGCCGTAACATCGATGTTTGTGGCGGCAGGTGCGATGTCATTGGTCACCCACGCCGTTGTTTTTGGTATTACTGCTTTAATGCCAGACCGGCCGCGCTTATATCAGCGATAGCCCCATTTTTTTAAATCGCTCAGGAGTACGCCGATGCAGCCCAAGACCTTCACACTCTCGCGCCGCGCCGCTGTGATAGCTGCGGGTGGTATGGCCGTTGCGGGCGGCAGTACAGCTGCGGTTGCTGCGCCGACTGTGCAAGGCAAGGTGCCCAAAGGTAAAATGCGGGTCTATCAAGTCGGCGACCAGAAAAGCTTTGATACTCTTGCCTTGGTCGAGCGGCAAATCCCAACACCGGGTCCTGGCCAGGCCCTCATCCGCGTTGACTATGCGGGCATTGCCGCGCGCGATCAGGGTATCGTGATGGGGCGGTTTCCGGTGCCGCCGACTCCGCGGCCGGCGACATTGATTCCGCTAAGCGAAGGTGCGGGTGAGGTGCTGGCTGTGGGGGCAGGTGAGACGCGCATTCAACCGGGCGACCGTGTCACCACATGCCACTGGGCCACTTGGGTCAGCGGGCCGTGGTCACCGGCTAATTACATCGCCGATGTCGGCAATACTATTGATGGTTGGCTGGGTGAGTACATTCTGTTGCCCACCTCAGGCTTGGCGAAGTTGCCAGCAAATATTAGTTCGGAACATGCAGCAACATTTTCAGGTTCTGGCTTAACCGCGTGGCATGCATTGCAGGAAGTGGCGCGCGTCCGCTCGGACGATACGGTGCTGAGCCTGGGCACGGGCGGCGTGTCGACGTTCGGCGTGTTGTTCGCCAAGGCGGCAGGGGCCCGGGTGGTCGTGACATCGTCGTCCGATGCGAAGCTTGAACAGATGAAAAAACTAGGTGCCGACATTACCGTGAATTACAAATCCAATCCGCAGTGGGGCAAGGAAGTCGCCGACAAAACCGGTGGCGGTGTCAGCGTGGTGTTGGAAAACGTCGGGCCGGCGACGCTGGACCAATCTATGGCGGCCTGTGATAACAATGCGCGTATCGTGATGATTGGCACAGGGCGGCCACCGCCGAACCCACCCAACATGAACGGCATGTACCTGAAAAACTTGATGCTCAAAGCCATCAGTGCTGGCAGCCGTACCATGCTGGAAAACATGATTGCAGCCATGTCGCACAACAACCTCAAGCCGGTGATCGCGATGACAATTCCGTTCGCCGAAGCCAAGCGTGCCTATACCGAAATTCGCGACGGCGATCACGTGGGGAAAATCGTCATTAAGATGGGATAGTAAACCAATGAAGCCGACCAAGTTGCCACTAAAGGGTGCCTGCCGATGCGGCCAAACTCAAATCGAAATCAGCATAGCCCCGATCATGACCGCTGCGTGTCACTGCACCGGCTGCCAGAGCATGAGCAGCAGCGCCTATTCCCTGACGGCGATGATTCCGGCCGAAGGTTTTCGTGTGACCGCAGGCACCCCAGTGATTGGCGGGATGCGCGGGCCGCAGTTGCATCACTACTTCTGCCCTAACTGTATGACCTGGATGTTCACTCGCATTGACGGCATGGATTTCGTCAACGTCCGCCCGACCATGTTCGATGACAGATCATGGTTCACACCGTTTATCGAAACTGTGACGAAGGAAAAGCTGCCCTGGGCGCAAACCCCGGCCAAGTATAAGTTCGAGGGTTTCCCGCCGCCCGAGGACTACGGCAGGTTAATGGAGGAGTTTGCGCGAGCTGATTAAGCTGACCACGTTATGCTCTAAACCTTCACGCCCTGCCATTTACCCGCGTGCCACACGGCGGCGAAAACACCTGCGGTAATGAAGCGGTAGAAAACAAACCACGCCCACACGCCCAACAACCCACCGCCGAGGATGGGGCCGATCACATAGGCTAAAGGCAACATCATCACCCATTGCAGGGCGATGGAGAATTTGGCCACGGTTTTGGTCGCCCCAGCGCCTTGCAGGGCGTTGAGAATAATAATGCCCACAGCCTCAATCATGATAGTGCTGCCGGCAAGTTGCAGCGGAAGTTTGGCAATGGCCGCCACCGCTGGGTCGTGCAGGAAGATGCTTAAAATAGGCGTGGGCAAAATCACCATGGGCAGGCCGATCACAGCCATCACCGCGATACCCACGCGCATGACCTGCCAGCCCCAGGCTTTGGCATCCGCTGGGTCGCCACGCCCCAGCGCCTGACCCACGAGAGATGCAGCCGCCAACCCCAACCCTAGCCCTGGCAAAAAAGCTGTTTGCGATATGTTGAGCAGCACATTGGCGGCGGCCAGTTCCGACGTTCCAATGCGCCCGATAATGGCAAACAGCACTGTAAACCCAGCCGAGAAAAACAGTTGTTGAACTGAGGCGGGCAGGGAGACCGAGAAAATATTCTTTAAGGTCTCACGACGAGGCAGGCGTTCCAAAAAGCCGTTGGCGCGCGCCAAGTGCCAGGCTTGGTAGGCGTAAAGCGCGGTGCCGAACAGTATCGACAGTGTGGTGCCAATACCCGCACCCAAAGCTCCCAATTCCGGCGCGCCGAGGTTGCCAAAGATGAAGATCCAACTGAAGCTGATTTGCGCAATGTGAATGGCAATGATGGTGCGCATGTAAATGCGCGGGCGGCTGATGCCATTCCAGTAACCGCGAAACGCGAAGTTCATACCAATGAATGTCATACCCACCATCCGCGCCTGACGGTACGGCACGCCAATTTCGCGCACGGCTGGGTCGGTGGACAGGAACTGAAAAATCAGCGGCGCTAAAAACACCAACACAATGCTCACGGGCACGCCGATGACCGCTGACAAAAACAAGCCACCATTGAGCGCAATGGCGGTTTCGTTCTCGCGGCCTTCGCCTTTGCGGCGCGCGGCAATGGCTTGAACGCCCGCCGACAAACCCGTGATCAGCGAGATGCACATAAAGTTGGCAAAGCTGGCAATGCCCACGGCAGCCTGCGCTGTGGTGCCGACAAACCCCATCATACCGGTGTCGATGAGGTTGGTGATGTTTTGCGACACCATGCCCGCAACAATCGGAAGAGCCAGCGTCGCGATGGTATGGCGACGTTCGGTAGGCGTTAAGGCTGAAATCGGGGATGCGGTGGATGATGCTGTCATGTGCGTGTTGGGCGAAAGCTAGCATAGGGTTGCCCTCCCGTGAGCTTTATTTGGCATATAACACTGTAATTTCACGAATAAGTGTTATGCGGTTTTACCAACAATCTTGGCCCGAAGCCTGCCGGATGGCTCGCCAGCCATTGCCTGCGCCGTCATCCCCACCTTATGCTTTGGCCTTAAATTCGGGGGGTCGACCATGTTGAATCGATTGATTGCGCTTGTTGTGGTGTTGGGCGTTGCGTCAGGCGTGCAGGCGCAAGAGCCTGCCGATGCAGTGCAGCGTTGCAAAGCATTGGCCGGCACAGATTTTTCGCGTGTGCTTGATGCGCCAACTCAGGTGACGTTATCAACGCCGGTGGAAGCAGCGGGTGATTTACCCGCCTTCTGCCAAGTGCAGGGCTATGTGGCCCCCACGGTAGGTTTTGAACTCCGTCTGCCGATGGCAAACTGGAACGGCAAGTTTTTTAAACATGGCTGTGGCGGATTTTGCGGCTCGATTTACACGGTTGCCTGCAATGAACCGCTGCGCAAGGGCTATGCCTGCATCGCGTCGGACATGGGGCACAAGTCCACCGGTCTTGATGCTAAGTGGGGGTATAACAACACACAAACTGAAATCGACTTCGGCTATCGTGCAACCCACGTCAGCGCTGTCGCGGGTAAGGCGATTACCGAGCAGTTCTATACTAAAGCTCCATCGCGCTCATATTACATGGGCTGCTCAACCGGTGGTCGCCAGGGCATGGTTGAGGCGCAGCGCTTCCCCTATGACTTTGATGGAATCGTCGCTGGCGCACCGGTCATCAATGAAACGGGTGCTGGAATGCAGCTGCTGTGGAATGTCGTTGTGAACCGCGACAAGGCGGGCAAACAAATTCTGGGTGTTGATACAGCCAAAATGGTCAACGCCGCCGTTGTGGCGAAGTGCGACCTGCAAGACAACGTCGAAGACGGCATTATCGGCGATCCCCGTACATGTGGGTTTGATCCTGCTGCATTGCGATGCAGGGGCAACCAGACATCAAACTGCCTAACCCCTGAGCAAGTAGATGTTGTGCGGAAAATTTACAGCGGCCCGAAAAATTCCCAAGGGCTTGCACTCTATACGGGCGGGACTTTGCCGGGCTCAGAGATGAACTGGATTGGCAATTATATCAGCGCCGATGGTGGCGATTCTCCTTATTGGAAATTCATGGGTGATCTGTGGCGCTATATCGGCTTCTCGCCCGATCCCGGCCCAGATTGGCAGCCGCCTCAGTTTGACTTTGATCGCGATTACAAACGGCTAGGAATGATGGAGTCCATGTACTCGGGCTCGAACCCAGATTTGCGCAAATTCAAATACAATGGCGGGAAGATTATTTCTTACCAAGGCTGGGCCGATCAGTCAGTCGTGCCATTGAATGTGATCGATTATTATGAACTGACCGAACGTACGATGGGCGGGCGCGCGTCAACCCAGGAGTTCTTCCGCCTGTTCATGGTGCCGGGCATGAACCATTGCCGTGGCGGGATTGGTGCTGACGCCATTGATT
>JANLSL010000447.1:0-3545 GCA_031362385.1 Alphaproteobacteria bacterium
CCAAATCTAACCTTCACTCAAGATGCCGGCGGTGGATTTAACATTCCGGTGATGCGCGGCCTCGCCAGCGTCGATGCGCGCGCCTTTGACAATGCCACGGGTCTTTTCATCGACGGCTTTTATGTTTCAGGGCGCTCTGCCATTACTGTCGAGATGTTCGACATCGCGCGGGTTGAAGTCGTTAAAGGACCACAAAGCGCATTATATGGCCGCAACACGTTCTCTGGTGCGATTAACTACGTCACGAAGAAGCCAACCGAAAACTTTGAAGGCAAGGTGACCGGAACGTTAGGCCAGTATAATACCGAAAAAATTATGGGATCGTTTGCAGGCCCGCTGGTTGCCGACAAGGTCGGTTTCCGTGTTGCGGGTTCCTATGACAACACAAATGGAACCTACACAAACAACACAGCCGTTGGTCCGCGCCTGGGCGGTGCTGGTGGCACGCGCATCAAGGGTGGCCTTGGTGGGCATGAATATAAAACAGTGACCGGCATGCTTCGCTTTACCCCGGCCGAGAATTTCGAAGCCTTGGTGCGTGCCTACTATACAGACGATAAAGTCGATAGCCTGCCCAATGGATTAGTACAGCCCAATTGCGGACAAGGTGGCGGAACTGCCACGCGGCCCTTAGGCCCCCAATACTACTGCGGCGAAATTTTGGGTGTGGGCCGTAACGACCTTGGATCAGACTCTCGCGCTTTCGCCTTGGATCGCAAGATCGGGCGTTACAGCCTCGAGATGAATTACACTGTTCCTGATAGCTTCATCATTACTTCGCAAACTGCTTACAACACCGCAGTCACTTTCGGCCAAGTTGATTTGGACCGTAAGCCGGGCGGTGATGGCGGTTTCTTTTACGCCACTGGTCCTGCCACGGCACCTGGGCTTAACCCAACTGTTCTTCAGGGCTGGCCCGCTGCCGTTGTGACGGGATTTCCTGCTGGGCTGACATTGCCGACGTTCTTTAATTCCAATGACACTGATTCTAAAAACTGGACTCAAGAAATTCGTGTTCAGTCTGACGGCAACACTGCATTGAAGTGGCTTGCGGGCGCTTACTACTTCCATTTCAAGAATGATAACGTGACTGGGGCTGTCGCCGACGGCAGTGGCACTTTGGCGGGCTCGCCGAAAATCCCAAGCGGATCGACACTTGTGACGATCCCATACGGCTTTTCGCCCAAGCCGCCGCCGGTCTTTTTTGGCCCGTCATTCTTTGCCTCAAACGTGCCAAACGTATTCTTGCTGACAACCGATGGCAGCCTGCGCAATACATTGACCAAAGATCTTGAAGGCGACGAAAGCATCGCCGTGTTTGGCCAAGTGGGCTATTCGTTCACAGATGCGCTGCGTGGCACAGTTGAAGCGCGCTACACGCACGAAAAACGCACCAACGAGGGGATCATCAATTGCTTTACGACAACCCTGAGAGGAAACATCGGCACACCTGTGTGTAATGCAACCACAGGCCCGGGTGATGGCCTTGCGATGGGCACTTGGAATCTATTTGATCCACGGTTCACACTTGATTACCGGGCCAACCCTGACGTTTTGGTCTACGCCTCAGCAGCGCGTGGCTCAAAGTCTGGCGGTATCAATCAAGCCGTTGCCGCCCTACAGCCCAAGCGTTTCGATCCAGAACATAACTGGACGTTCGAAGTTGGTAGCAAATCGTCCTTGGCTGATGGTCGCGTGGGCTTCAATGCATCGGCCTTCTATATCAATTGGTCCGATATGCAGATTCGCACCAACATTCCTGGCACGCTTGGAACTTTCACCGGCAATGTCAGCGGTGTGAATTCTAAAGGTATTGAACTTGAAGTTGAAGCCGCCCCGATTGAGAACGTTTTGTTGGCAGCGGGTTATGGCTACAACGATGCCAAGTTTAAGAAAGACGCCGTCAATGCGTCACTTGCAACGACGTGTGCGGCAATTACGCAACCAGGCTTTCCATGCTCAACCGCGATTGGTGGAAAACGCCTCACTGATTCATCGCGCCATACAGCTAACGCACTAGCGCGCTACACCATGCCAATCACGAGCGATTGGAAGTGGTTTTCGCAACTTGATTGGACCTATAAATCTAAGCTGTATGAAGATCAGTTGAACCTGATCTTTATTAAGGGCCGCTCAATCTTCAATGCCCGGACAGGTTTCGAAGCCAACAATATCGATGTGACGTTCTGGGTCACCAATCTGCTTGATGATGACACAGCATCGCGCGGCGGTTTGTTCGGTACCAATCTCAATTTCTTGACGCCAACTTTAACGGTAACCTATGCGCCACGTCGCCAGTTTGGTGTGACAGGTACCTACAAGTTCTAAGTCACCGGGCTTAAGTGGGTATGTTAACCCGCTCCTTCGTTATTGCTGTGTGCGCCCTGCTGGTGGCGCACTCAGCTCTGGCACAGGGGCCAGCCAAGACGCCGAATGTTGCACCCGAGGCAATCAAAGACTGCGTCGATTGCCCTGAGCTCACTGTTATCGCGCCTGGCAAGTTTGTGATGGGTTCGCCCGTTGGCGAAGCAGAGCCGCGTTATGCGCCTCAGCAGCTTAGCCCCCATGAAGTTACAATTAGGAAAGCGTTTGCTCTTGGTCGAACCGAGCTCACCATTGCTCAGTTCTGGGCCTTTGTTGTTGGCACAGGCTACAAAAAAGCTAGTGGTGGCTGTCGATACCTGAAAGACGGGGCATGGGTCGTGGGGCCGAATATCTCGTGGAATAGTCCTGGCTTTGACGTCACTGACAGTCATCCGGTGGGCTGCTTATCGATTGAAGATGCCAGGGCCTATGTGGCCTGGCTCAGCGCCAAAACGAGCAAAGTTTATCGACTGCCGAGTGAAGCTGAATGGGAGTACGCTGCGCGTGCGGGAACGCAAACACCGGCCTTTTGGTCGGGTGAATGGGCCGATGCATGCACCTACCAGAACGGCGGTGATGAAAGCTTAAGCAAAGCTGTGGCTGGGAAGATGCCCATCAAAGAAATCACGCCGTGCGATGACGGCTTTTCTTATTCGGCCCCGGTCGCTTCATTCAAGCCTAACGGGTGGGGTCTTTATGATGTAAGCGGCAACGTCTCAGAATGGGTCGATGATTGTTTTTCGACCGATGTAACCAAGCTGCCTACAGATGGTTCTGCATACAAAATGCCAACGTGTGCCACGGCTACACAAAAGGGTGGTTCCTGGGCGGGGAACCCGTCATTGCTTCGCTCAGGCTCGCGGCTCAGAAGTACGCTTGCTGTGCGCGGCATTGCCTTTGGCATGCGCGTGGCGCGGGATATCGACAATTAAAGGCTTAAGCAGATCCTACCGCTGCCCGTGCAAGAGCTTCTGCCACTTTAATCCCGTCAACGGCAGCCGAGAGAATCCCTCCAGCGTAGCCAGCACCTTCGCCCGCCGGATAAAGCCCCGTGGTATTGATGCTCTGCAAGGTCGCTTCATCGCGCTTGATGCGGATGGGGGCTGAGGTCCGTGTTTCGATTCCAGTCATCACGGCGTCGGCCATGGCGTAGCCCTTTATTTTGCGGTCGAACGCAGGCA
>JANLSL010000513.1:0-2059 GCA_031362385.1 Alphaproteobacteria bacterium
AAAGCATAGGGCTGACAAGGACAGCAAGGCCAATGCAAGAGCGCGGGCAGTATATCGCCGAAATGGTCAGGCGCCAGGATCGCGACCGGTTTCTCACGGCCATGTTCGTGCCCTCACATCGGCGTGATGACGTGCTGGCACTTTATGCGTTCAATACTGAATTGGCGCGCATTCGCAGCCACGTCTCAGAAACCTTGATCGGGCGGATCAAGCTACAATGGTGGCGCGATGTTATCGATGCCATTTATGCCGGGCGCGGGCACCAGCAAGGCAACCCCGTCACCGAGGCTTTAGCTGGGGCGATCACGCGCCATACCTTATCACGGGCCACCTTCGATGAAATCATCACCACCCGCGAGCGCGAGATGGAGTCTGATGATGCGGGGTTCACATTTTCAAGCGTGACTGATTTGGAAAACTATGCCGAAGGAACCGCATCGCGTTTGATTGACTTAGCACTCGAGGTCCTTGGCCGTACCTCAGATGCCACCAGAATGGCTGCGCGTCATGTGGGGATCGGGTACGCGCTTAGCGGAATTTTGCGGGCGGTGTTGTTTCACGCTGCTGAGAACCGGCTGATGATGCCGCGTGATGCTCTCAACAAAGCAGGAATATTGGGGCCGCAAGATGTGAACGCCACACCAGCACTGCCTGGAATCGTAGCCGAGATTGCGCGTATCGCTGAAGTGCATCTGACCAAGGCCCGCACGCTCAAAATTGAGCGGGCAGCGATACCTGTTCTTTTGGGGGCAAGCATCGCAACTCAGTATTTGTCGCAGATCAAGGCCGCACGCTACGATGTCAGCGATTCACGCGTGATTCACGCTCGGGCGAGTGTCATGCGTCTCACCTGGAATGCGTGGCGCGGTACGCTGTAAATTATTCTGCTGCGGCGCGCACGAGTGGAGCGGATCTGACATTCGCTGCCCGAGATGGCAGTGAAACTAAGACGCGAATGTCAGATCCAAAGCTCCACTCCAAACCAATATTTGCGAGTGGTCCTGATGATTCTAACCTTCGCAAGGTCGTGCCTTGAGCTTTCATGCGAATGTTAGAATCGGACCCACTCGTCCCAACCACGCATCAATATCAGCCAACGCGCGGGTCGAGAGCGCCTTCTTGCGGTCGCGGCCTTTGAGGGGCCGGCCACGCGGGTCACGCGCATCGATGTCTGGGAACAAGCCAAAGTTCACATTCATGGGCTGGAAGGTTTGGGCATCTGCACCACCAGTGATGTGGCCCAAAATAGCCCCCAGAGCAGTTGTGGCGGGCGGGTGTGAGAATGTTTGCCCTAAGCGCTCGGCGGCGGCAAACCGTCCGGCCATCAAGCCCACAGCCGCACTTTCAACGTAACCTTCGCAGCCCGTGATTTGCCCAGCAAATCGCAAGCGCGGCAGTACTTTCAGTCGCAATCTATCATCAAGCAGCTTGGGTGAATTGATGAACGTGTTGCGGTGAATACCACCAAGCCGCGCGAACTCGGCATTCTCCAGGCCGGGAATCTGGCGAAAAATTCGCATTTGCTCGCATGTTTCAGTTTAGTTTGGAAGCCGACGATATTGAACAGTGTGCCCAGCGCATTGTCTTGGCGCAGTTGAACCACGGCATGGGGCCGTCGGCTTGAGTGTGGATCAGTCAGCCCGACAGGTTTCAACGGCCCATAGGCTAAGGTCTCCATGCCACGTTCAGCCATCACTTCGATAGGGAGGCAGCCTTCAAAGTAGGGCGTGTTTTTTTCCCATTCTTTGAATTCGGTTTTCTCACCGACTTGCAGGCCAACTACAAAATTTTCGTATTGCTCCTTCGTCATGGGGCAGTTGATGTAATCAGCGCCACCGCCCGGGACTTCCGCGCCCTTGTCATACCGTGACTGAAACCAGGCGATGTCCATGTTAATGGACTCCCGGTGCACAATCGGCGCGATGGCATCGAAAAATGCAAGCGCGTCCTCGCCGGTGTGTTCCTTGATGGCCGCACTTAAGCCCGGCGAGGTGAGGGGGCCGGTGGCAATAATCACAGAGTCCCATTCTGCCGGTGGCAAGCCTGGCACTTCGGCGCG
>JANLSL010000547.1:0-7355 GCA_031362385.1 Alphaproteobacteria bacterium
CATCGCTGAAAGATTTCAAAGCAACCGCCGCCGGTTATTTGGCTTCAGTGGCGGGTCAGTCTGGACCTGCAGCACTTGAATGGACCGGTGAGCATGCATTTGATGAACTTGGCCAAAAACTTTCAGGTGCAGCCACGCAGGTGTTGGCCAACCTGATCATCATTGCCATCGAAGTCATTCCACGTTTGCGAAAAGTTATGGTCAGTGCCGCGGGCAATCGTATTTCAGTCGAAGCCCAGGGTGAAGTTTCAGCGCGCCTTGATCAACGCCCAGACCTGATCGCGCTGCTGGCCGATCCGTCCTCGGGAATTTTGTCGCCCAAAACCGTTCAGGCTCTTTATGCCATTGGCTTGGTCGGCCACGGCGGTGGCCAGCTCACCGCGAGCGCGGTTGAGGGAGGGTGCCGTGTGGTGGCGCACTATGAGCACCTCTAAGCTCGCCATGGTGCTCGGATGAAGCGGTGCCTCATCGTCGATGACTCGCGCATTATTCGCCGGGTCGCTTCGAAAATTCTCTACGAGCTGGGCTTCGAGCCTGAAGAAGCCGAGGATGGCATGAAAGCACTTGAGGCTGTTCGTATTCACATGCCCGATGTGGCCATCGTGGATTGGGACATGCCGGTTCTAGACGGCATTGCGTTCGTCCAGGAACTGCGCCAGTTGCCGGGTGGCGATCAGATCACAGTTATTTTCTGTGCTGCCGAAAATGATGCTGAACATATCAATCGGGCGCTGGGTGCGGGCGCAGATGAATACATCATGAAGCCCTTCGATAGCGAAATTGTCCGCTCGAAGTTGATGCTTCTGGGCGCACTCGAGGGGGGCAAGTAGGTGGGCGCCATCATTGCTCCATCTGCATGTTTTTTGCGCGAGCCTCGCCACATGATCGGGCTTAGTCATGCAGCCTGATGATTTTGAATTTTTGGCCCGCATCCTTAAAGAGCGTTCAGGGATGGTTCTGACCAAAGATAAAGGCTACTTGATCGAAAACCGCCTTATGACGCTGGTGCGCGAGAAGCGGCTTAAAAACTTGGGTGATATTGTCACAGCCCTCAAAAGCGGCGACCAGACTTTAACCGTGGCCGTGGTTGAAGCGATGATGGCCAAGGACACCGGTTTTTTTCGTGATTGGAAACCGTTTCAGCACATTCAATCTGTTGTCTTGCCGAACCTGATTGCGACGCGCAAAGCCAAACGCGCATTTCGTATTTTATGCGCCGGAGTTTCGACGGGCCAGGAAGCCTATTCACTGGCAATGCTGCTTGATCGATATGCAGCGGCGTTAAGCGGCTGGAATGTCGAGATCATCGGTGTCGATATTTCCCAAGGTGCGATCGATTCTGCAGCTCGAGGCGTTTATTCGCAATTTGACGTGCAGCGCGGGCTGCCGATCCGAAGCTTGCTAACGTATTTCGAGAAAATTGAAGATGACGCATGGCGCGTGGTTGATTCACTGCACGCCCGTACAACATTTAAAACTTGGAATCTGCTCGACGACCTGTACCCTTTGGGGCGGTTCGACGTGGTGTTGTGTCGCAATGTGCTGGCGTATTTTGACCTGCAAACCAAATTCGGCGCAGTGCAAAAAATTGCGCGCTCATTGGCCGATGACGGTGTTTTATACTTAGGGCATCAAGAAGCGTTGTCGGGGGTTTCCAGCAGTTTTAATACAATTCATGCGCAACAAGGAATTTATGCCCTGCATCGCGCCGATGGCCCGGCACTCAAGTCGCTGGCGCTGCCACCCAAAGGGTAAGGCTGGCACACGTTCTGCTCGCGTGCCCTTAAGCACTTATACGTTCGGTCAGCAGCAATCGTTTCAAATCAGGAGCTAAGCCAGGCGTGCGCAGGTGCTGGGCGACGACATCTTGAACCAGCACACCCAGGCCATAGGCTGCGCGCCCGCCAAACTCAGCAACCGGCACCGCTATGGCGTCCAGCACCGTGACGGCATCATCACGATTATCCAGCCTGTAGCGCGTCGCGAGCGCACCCAGTAGCCCTGCCGCAGCGACAGTCGCGCGCGATGAGCCTTCTAACGAGGCCAACTCGGGGTCTTGGCGCAACCGAATCGCACTCGTCGCAGGTGCTGGAACTGAATAGCGCACGTAGGTATTACGGTTTCTTTCTTGGCTCAGCTCGCTGCCAAGCCCGGTTGTCGAAATGCCAATCGTTGTGTCGTAACTGGCGGGAAAGGGCGGCACCGCATTTTGCTGTGGGCCATTCCCCGCCGACGTCAAAATCACCAGGCCTTGTTGTGATGCTGTTGCAATGGCGGCTTTTAGTTTCGGGTTGTCTTTGGCCACGAAGGTTTGCGCGATAATTTTTACGCCTTGCTGCGCAAACCACGTATAGGCGAAGCCAAGCTGTTCAAAGTCGATCGATTGCCGCCCGGTTGTGGGATTTTCCACGAAGGGACTTGCCACATACAATTCCAGACTGTTCCCCGGTGCAGCGCCTTGGAACGCACGAATCAATTCATCTGCCATCACATCGCCGTGCCCGCGCGCGTGTTGGGCCGTTTGAGTGCGCGCGGCATTATAACCGGTCATTTCGAATGTGATGGAGCGCACCGTGACGTTATGATGGGACTTAAGGGCATCATGACGCAGGGCGAAGTCGATCAAGCCGATTTTGACAGTCGCGGCCCAACCAGCCGCTGAGGCCAAGGGCCACGCCAGCGCGGCGATGCTCAAAACACCAATCCATCTTGAAATATTGATCGCCATCGTGCTGGCCCCCACGGCCTTCTGCGTAAGCGCGCGTTAAAGCAAGTGCCAATGAATTTCCTGAGAGTGAAAGTCACAGGACAATTTGAAGTCGACGATTCATGGCGCACGCATCGCAGGTATTAGGCCCAGCGGAATGGTTGCCACCAACAGTACCGCCATCGTGATGTTAAAGGTGCGGGTGCGACGCGGCGAATTCAAGGCCTGGCGCAGGGCAGCGCCCGTCATCACCCACAGCCATGTGCTTGGAATGCTGATGATCATGAAGGTGCTGATCATCAGCACCACACTTTTTGCTGAGGGGATGGTTGCCATCGGCGTCATCGCAACCGCAGTCACGGCCATCATCAGCGCTTTTGGGTTGAGGTACTGAAAGCCCACACCTTGCCAGAAGGACCACGGCTGATCTTCCACTTCAGCTGGTGTGCCTGGCGTTGCCATGGGGGTTGGGCGCAGCATACTCAGCGCCGTCCACAGCAATGCGACTGATGCTGCCACTTGAAGCACACCAACCACCGCAGGCGCATTTGCTGCCAGTGCGCCAACACCCAGTGCCGACAGCGCCAACAAGCTCACCATGCCTGCCCAAATGCCTGCGGCATGGGGCAGGGTGCGCCGGGCGCCAAAGCGGGCCCCCAACGAGGCCAGCAGAATGTTATTGGGCCCCGGCGTAATACTGCTGACAAAAGCGAACATCAGCAGCCCCAACAGCCATGAACTGCTGAGCGGTTGGCCGAGGAGGGTCATTTCAGGATTGAGGTGGCTCAAAAGGGGCATGGCGCGTACTCAGGACAAGGTGAAAGTAGGGTCTTATTGTCCTAATTACAAAACTATTGTATTGCGTCAAATCATATATTGATCTATTACATGTAATGAGAAGATTCATACAGTTTTTTTAATTTAAGCCGTAGATCATTCGTGAAACCATCGCAGACATAATAAAGGCAATAACATCTTTAATATTTGCGACCTGGCCAATGATTTACCGAAGTGAGCGTTTTGTCTTATGACAATGTGGAAACCTGATCTGACGCGCTATGGCGGCCACCCGGCTGAGGCCCTTGCCGAGGCCATCGCTGACGCCATTTCTTCGGGGGCACTGACCCCGGGCACGCGCATGCCCACACACCGGGAATTGGCTTTCGATTTAGGTTTGGCCGTCGCAACTGTTTCAAAAGCCTACAGCATCGTGGCGCGTCGGAACTTGGTCAGCGGTGAAGTGGGGCGGGGCACGTTTGTGGCCTCTGGTCCGCGCATGCCAGCGCTGGCCGACCATGAAGCTGAATCTGCGGGCACGGTTGATTTACGCATTTGCATGCCGCCGTCGGTGGGCCAAGACGTTGTGCTGGCCGCTGCCATTGAAGATGTGGTGCGCGCAGGTGGTGCCCGCGCCATGCTGCGCTATCCCATGCCCGGGGGTACGCCTGTTCAACGCGCGGCGGCCGTCAGTTGGCTCGAACGAGTTTACCCGCGCACCAACCCCACGGAAGTTCTGCTGACTTCAGGTGGACACCAAAGCATCGCGGTAGCACTCGCGACTGTCGTGGGCCCCGGAGGCACATTGCTTTGCGATGCGTTGACATATGCAGGGACGGCGCAAATCGCCAATGTCATGGGTATTCATTTGCGCCCGGTCACTGGCGATGAACACGGCATGGTTCCCGCAGCCCTGGATGAAGCCATTCGTCGTACGGCGGCCAAAGCAGTATTCATTGTGCCGACATTCCAAAACCCGATGGCGTTTACCATCCCGCAGCATCGCCGTGAGGACCTGGTCACCGTCGCTGCCCGCCATGACATCATGATCATTGAGGACGCCGTCTATGCTGACGTGCTTGATGCACCGCCTCAAGCGCTGGCCACGCTTGATCCTGACCGCACCATTTTGGTCACCAGCATGTCAAAGGCGGTGTGTGCGGCTTTGCGTGTTGGTTTTATACGCGTTCCGCCTGCCCTCGTGGCGCAAGCCGAGAATCATTTGCAGTCTCTGGTGTTGGCCAACCCACCATTGATGGCTGATGTGGCGGCCAACCTGATCACCACCGGGCGGGCTGATGATTTGCGCCATAAAGTGATGGCCGAAGTTGAGGCGCGTTACCGGATTGCCCGCGCCGCACTTGGAAATATTCCGTTCATTGGCAGTTCGCAGTGCCCGATGATTTGGGTGCCCATGCCTGACTCTGATCGCATGAGCGAAGTGGCCTCGGTGTTGGCGCGCCAAGGCTATTGGGTGGCCGTGGCTCGTGATTTCGCCGTCGCGCGCGACCAATTCCCCGCCGGATTGCGCATCGCCTTGGGGCCTACCTCCCACCGGCACAAAATCGCCGAGCTGTGCCAGGCCTTGCGCACCGTGATGATGGCCCCCCTGCCCGCTATGAGCGGGGTGGTTTAATAAGTTTTGCCGCTGGCCCCGAGGCTTCTACTCAGGAGGTTTTGCAATGTCTGCGGCAGTCAACAGGAACAGGACATGGGCAGCGCAGCGTAAAGCGCTGCAAACCGCCGATCCAGCTTCCCCAAGGCTCCGTTCACCAAATCGCGAATGGTGCCGTAAGGGGCGCTGCGCAGGAACACGGGCATTAAATATCAATATAGCTGAACAAAGACCCTGGGCATTCATCAGACCCGCGCATCGATCCAGCTCCCAGTTCAACACCCAAACCAGGAATTATATAACAACAGATCGCGCTATAGGTTTTCAACAGCCTGCTAGAAGATCAAATTTGCTCCGAGGAAGAAGTAACGGCCACGGTTGTCATACTGAGAAGACCCCGTGCCCGTTCCGGTAAAGGTTTCCGGAAGGCGTGGCGGATTTTCATCAAACATATTGATGATTCCTCCGCGCAATGTGACCTGCTCATTCAACTGGTACGTGGCGCGTAAGTCGTGCCGATAATAGTCGCCTGTCTTGAAGGGATCGAGCACACCGATTTGCTGTGCTTGGCTGGCAATCATCGAGCCGAAATAGAGCATACTCCAACGTAGGCTGACGTCTTTGTAGCTCCACTTCAACGAGCCATTCACTTTCCACTCGGGTGTGGCATTCGTGATGGTGTTGGCGAATTGGACATAGGCTTGTCCAGGCAGGCCTTGCTGCGCGAACTGGTACATCCAGGTAGCGTCAAGGCGCATGGCGATAGCACCGTAATCGCTTCCGAACACGTCTTCGGTCTGGAACCCATATTGCAGTGAGTAGTCCCAACCTTCGACCTTCGTGGACGCGATGTTTTGATTGAGAAGGATGACCTCAATCACACCACCAGGAACGGCACCGCCATTGGTGCCGGTGGCATCACGCCGGATCTGGGCGCAGAACGGATTGGACGCGAAGGGCCGTGAAGCATCGTCGTAGCAGAGCGCGCCGAGCAGGGTATTGATCGGTATGGTCCCCACAGATTGCGAGATCGTATATCGGAAAAAATCGACCGAGGCCGAGAAGTTGGGTACCCAGCGTGGCTGCAGCACCAAGCCGTATTGATAGGTGTGAGCTTTCTCAGGCCCGAGATCCGGGTTTCCGCCTTGCAGGAGGGGCAGCGATGGGCGTCCGGTGCCAAAGTTTGATGCAAACGTCAGCGGGTTATAGTTTGGGATAGCGGCGGCACAGGTAATGCGCCGGGCTGACTGTTGGGCTGCGGTCGCGCCACGGAATACATCGCGATCACAAGGATCAATCCCCGTGGTCGTGAAGTTCCGGCTTTGTGGAGCATACAATTCGACAATGTTAGGTGCGCGCACGGCAGTGGAATCGGTCATGCGGAACCGAAGATCTTCGAACGGTGCCCACTGGAGATTATAGCGACGTTGATCGGTGCTGCCGATTGATGTGTAGTCTGATACGCGCCCCGCCAATTCGAGCGAGAGGTCTTTGGCGAATGGCAGGTCTTTCAGCAGCGGAATGGCAACTTCACCAAAGGCTTCTTTCACGCTGTACTCGCCCGCTCGCGTTCCAATGGCGTTAAAAAACAGTGCGCCGGAAGCCCCTAAAGCATCTTGAGCAAAGAAGCTCTGCTCTTTGCGATATTCGGCACCGCCCGCGATTCCGATAGATCCGGCAGGCAAGTCATAAATATCAGCGGCAAAATTGATTCCTGCGACTGTTTGCTTCACGCTTTGATCTGTCGTTGACTGCGCGTTGGTCCAATTAATCGCTTCACGGCTAGCGCCATTGACCAAGTCCCAGGGCACACAGCCTGCAGTACGTGCGGCCACGTCACGGCAAACGATTTGTCCGTTTAGCACAACGGCGTCAGTAGCCTGTTGAACACGGCTCACGTTGGGAACGCCAAGCGATGTTGTGCTGCCCGAAACTTTAGAATACTGCGCGTAACCATCGACGCTGACGGTGCGATCAAAGGCTTGGAATTTGCCGTTAAATCCAGGTGTTAACTTCCATAAATCACGTGAGGCGTCGACGTTTCGGTTGCCGAACTCTGTCCAAAATTTACCGACTTGCGCGGTCGAGCCTTGTGTGAAGGTCTTGCCTGCCGCAAGCCATTCGGTACGCAGTTGAGTGGCTGTGGTCGTGGTGCCAGCCATAAATGCATTATCGCCACGCAAAACGACGGGCATGGTCCCACCGCCAGCAGCACTTGAAAACGCAGGCTGGAAGCCGCCACCGCCTTTGCCTTTA
>JANLSL010000566.1:0-2544 GCA_031362385.1 Alphaproteobacteria bacterium
GTTAGCAAACTCGACTACGGGGCAAACTTTAGGGACATGGAATAGCCCAAGCATTCCGGCTGGCTCGGCCTTGCAGGTGCCCATCACAACCATTGAAACCGCACTTCCGGCTGGAACAGCCACGCCGCAGTATTATTCGGCTGCAGTTCAATCACAGATGACAGGGTATATACAGCATGTGCTGTATCGGCCCGCCGACGGCACACTCACCAATCTCAGCACGTGCGATTCAGGTGTCGCGATCAACACCACGCAAGTGGCCAACGTTCACTCAACAATTTTAGATTTCGGCTTTCCGAGTACGATTGCCATTACCAATACCGGCTTTTCTTCAGGCACCACGACGCTTGGGATTTATGATTCTTCAAACGGGGTCAAACTTGGCACCTATCCGACGGCATCCATCCCCCGTGATGGGCAGCTTTTAGTTTCAGTTGCAACCATCGAAGCGGCAACAGGCATCAAACCGACTGCCGTACAATACCACTACACCATCAAACATGAGGGCACGCTCTCGGCGTCGCTTCAGCACTTGGTGAATAACTTAAGTGTCGGCGTGAACACCGACATGACCACGGTGTGCGCTTTTGGCACGGTGACCGCGCCACCTTCCACGGTCGCGATCAATCAACCAGGGCCGATTTTCTCGTCCGGCCAATCAGCTTCGCAGTCGTTTTTACGGTTCTATAACACTGGCACGACATCGGGCACCGTCAATGTCACCATGGCGAATTCGACCACGGGCAGCCAGCTTGCCAGTTGGACCAGCCCGACGATTGCACCCGGTGCTTCAGCGCAATACCCGATCACAACGCCCGAGACCAGCTTAGCGGCAGGCACAACTAAGCCGTCGTATTACAGTACTGCGTTGCAAACCCAAATTACGGGTTACTTCCAGCATGTTCTCTATCGACCCGCCGATGGCACGCTGACCAACCTCAGCACCTGTGACATCGGTGTCGCATCGCTGCCAACTCAACTGATCAACGTTCATAGTACTATTCTTGATTTTGGGTTCCCCAGCTCGATTGTTGTCAGCAACCCATCATCAGCCGCAACCACTGCAACGCTGGGAATTTATGACGCCCGCAACGGTGTCAAAATAAATACTTATACCACCGCATCGATTGCTGCTGGTGGGCAGTTGATTATCCCCATAGCGGCGATTGAGTCAGCGCTTGGCATCACCCCTGCTTCTGACATGTATCACTACGTGATTAAGACCGAAGGAAGCTTTACAGGGTTCTTACAACATCTCGTCAACAACAAGAACGTTGGCGTGGTGACTGACATGACAACAATGTGTCAGCTTCCGGCAACCAAGGCTGTCAGCTACACGAGTTGTTGGCCGACCTCATGCTCAATGACAGCTGGAACGACGCTCAGCGGACAAATCAAGAAGGCCGGCGGATATGCCAACTATCGCCTCACGCTGACGGGTGGCCAACTGTACACCATCGATATCAAAGGAGCGAGCACCAGCAACGGCACCCTGACCAAACCTTACATGTTTGTCTCGGACTCGAACTTCAGTACGTTGAAATTCGGCGGCGGTGGCGGCACTGGCAATGATGCGCGACTGACGTTTACACCCACCGCCACCGGAACTTACACAATTCAAGTGACCGCATTCGTTTACGATAATAACGCCGGGACGTTCACGATCTCGGTAAATTAACTTTCTCAGGTGCTGGTTTACGATCACGCATAAAACGCACCAAGCCTGGTACACTTGGTTCAATTTTGCTGGGGGCATCCAGGAATTCTGGCGCACGCTTTTCTGCCAGTGCGACAATATCCCTGGGCAAATCGTCAAGCTTAGATGCACTTCCCGTAAAGCAGCGGAACATACAGTAACCCTCAGCAGCGCCCATCAGCATGAATGGCTGCCAGGGGCGCGCATGGACCCACGTGCCATTATGCTCGACGGTCGTGAGTTTCTTATTCTGCATATCGCTGAGTCTGAGCGTGTAGCTTGTGCTGTCGGTAATGCGGATCATCGGCCCTGAGCTTTCGCGCTTCCACACGTTCGGGTCCAATGGATTTTTCGCCCAAAGATGGGTGCGTTGCTCCGTAAAAACGGTATCGCCCGCCACCGTCCAATCGAGCACAAAAGGCGTTGGAGCTTTGGCTGCTTCAACTGGATCATCATAGAGTTTCGCAGGGCGGACGACGGGTTCAATCGGCGCATTGATTTGTGGATTGCCAATGTGCAGCACTTCAACTTTCTCGTCTGTATATGGGTTGACCCACCAATCCACCGTCTCGCCCGTTTTCAAATCATAGTAAAAACCTGTTTCGCGTCGCACGACGGTAAACCCAGGTTTATCTGCAAACGGAATCAACCTGGCACTACTCATGCCGCGAATACCCAACAGGTCACGGCCTGCCTCGCCTGGGCGAAAGCCCCACAAAACACCCCGGTACCACCCATGTTTGATCTTCGTAAGATCGAGATCGCCATTGATGCGGGCCATGGCCATCATGTTGCCCTCGCCTGTAGTGAGATCGAGGTAGGGACCCTTAAGTGTTGGCTTAGTTGCA
>JANLSL010000636.1:0-4289 GCA_031362385.1 Alphaproteobacteria bacterium
GCACCCACGCACATGGCAGCTTTGGGCTGCGCCAATAGATCTGACGGTTGGAAATTTTCAGAGTACTCGCGCCGTATCTTCTGCGCGCCGATGGGATTGATGAAATGCGCGAAGGCAAATGGCAAACCGAACGTCGCGGCAAGTTTGGCGCTTTCGTCCGACGAGCCCAGGAGCCATATTTGGGGTGGCACGGTGGGGCGTGGGGTGACCTTCACGCGCGCCAGGGCTTTGTTGGCGGGCGCTGAGCCGGTCAGAAACGCTTTCAGATCAATGATCTTGGTGGGGTAATATTCCACGCCAATGTCGGAGCCATACTGCATCGCCACCGACGTGAGATAATCGCCGCCCGGTGCGCGGCCCAAACCTAAATCAATACGGCCAGGGTACATGGTTTGCAGAAGGGCAAAGTTTTCAGCCACTTTGAGTGGGCTATAATGCGACAACATTACGCCACCCGAGCCGATGCGCATGGTTTTGGTTGCCGCAGCAACACGCGCGATCAGAATTTCGGGTGACACCCCAGCGAGGCCCTCAGTGCCGTGGTGTTCGGCGAGCCAATAGCGGTGGTATCCCAAATTCTCGGTGGCTTGGGCCAGTTGCACGGTTTCTTCCACGGCATCAAAAGCCGTGCCACCGGAACGCACCGGAGATTGATCAAGAACTGAAAGCGTCAGCGCCATAGGTAATTAGGCTTCAAGTGCTGCAATATCGTCAGCATAAGCTAACAGTCGTTTGGCCTCAGCCACATGCAAAACTTCTATCAAGCGGCCCTCGAGCAAGGTTACCCCTTGGCCGTTGCGAGCTGCATCTTCATGGGCGGCAACAATGCGTTTGGCGCGGGCAATCTCGTCCGCATCTGGCGCGAATACGGCATTGGCCACGTCCACCTGTTTAGGATGGATCAGCGTTTTGCCATCAAAGCCAAGTGCGCGGCCTTGGCGACAGGCAGCCTCATAGCCGGGTGCGTCATCTAAATCCACGTGCACGCCGTCGAGCACATAAAGCCCAAAGGCGCGCGCGACCATGACGGCGGTTTGCAGCGCCATCAGCATGGGGGCGCGGTCGGCAGGGTGAGCACAGTGTAAATCTTTGGCCAAATCAGCCGTGCCAACACACAAGCCCGCTAAACGCGGTGAAGCATCGGCAATCTCGCGCGCATTAATAACGCCGCGCGGTGTTTCGATCATGGCCCAGAGGCCAAGATGGTTGGGCGCACCGGCCGCTTCCAAAATGTCGGCGGCAATCCGCACGTCATCGGCATCGTTAACCTTGGGCAGCACCACGCCATCGGCACCAGATGTGGCAATGGCGATCAGATCATCGCGGCTCCAGGGCGTATCGAGCGCGTTGGCGCGAATCATGACCTCACGACGGCCATAAGCTTTGGATGCAACAGCGCCAACAGCCGCGACCCGTGAAGCGGGCTTGGCGTCGGGGGTAACCGCATCTTCCAAATCGAAAATCAGTCCATCGGCGGGGATGGTTTTGGCCTTTTCTAAAACACGCGGGTTGGAAGCTGGCATATAAAGCATGCTACGGCGCGGACGAGAGGGAAACGGCATGAAATGCGGGTCCACATCAAACTAAAGAGTGCCATTGATATCTGAGTTAGCCCGCGTCGGTCTAGCAGCACCTTGGCGCTGTGCGAAACATAGATTTAACCTGAGCACTGCATTGTTCTATACCTGTACCCATGTTCGACTCAGTTCCTGAAATTCCCTTCCTGCGTGGCTTAATCATGGGTGTGCTGATGGCCGCACCCATCGGCGCGGTTGGCGTCATGTGCGTCAAGCGCTCACTCAGCGGGGCGTGGCTACGGGCGGCTGCCGTGGGCTTAGGGTCAGCAACTGTTGATGCGCTGTTTGGCGCTATGGCTGGGTTAGGCTTAACAATCATTGCCACCTTTTTGATCACCTACCAAACCCCGTTAGGGGTGATCGGCGGGGTAATCGTCATGGGCCTTGGAGTCGCAACCTACCGCGCGCCAGTCAGTACGACAGCAATCACCGGCCTTGATTCCAACCGCATATGGCAGGACTTTGCAAAAGCCTTCACCTTGTCCATTGCTAACCCCGCAACTTTTCTCGGGGCGATTGGCTTGTTTGCCGCACTCGGGCCGGCTGATCCTGAAGTGACCCGCCACGCTGGGCTCATTTTAGTGATAGGTGTTTTCTGTGGCTCAATTTTGTGGTGGACATTTCTGACCGGGATCACGCACCTTTTTCGCAGTGATTTCGGCGCTGAGACATTAAGGCGCTTCAATCGCATTGAGGGTGCTGTGATTGTTGTTTTCGGGATTGGCGTGGTTGCTGTCGCCATCTTCAACGCCGGACGCGGCTCATAACATGAAATACGAATGTGTTGAGCCCGTTCAGTCTGAAGCCTTTAGGTCTGCGCTGCGCCGTTTTGAGTCAGGTTTATTTCAAAACGCTGCGATGGAATTCATCAGTGTGCTCGCGCGCGAGCCTGGTCACCGGGATGCAACCTATTACTTGAAGTTGATCGAGCGCAAAATGATGCCGCGCGCGTCAATCAAGCCACAGCTTGTTTGGCAATTTAACCCCGCACACGCGTGGGAAAGCGATTGGATCCGCAGCTTGCTTGCCGACCAGATCGCTGGCGAAAAGGTCGACATGACATGGAGCCATACTGCCGACCCCATGATTGTGGTTGATAATCGCTTGGTGCCAGAGAAGGTGTTTTACTACCGCGAAGCCTTTGAGAAGGGCTGCCGTATCATTCTTGTTCACCTCAGTGATGAGGCTTTTAAAGACGATCTTGGCGCATACAAATACTGTGACGCGGTGATTCGGTGCTACTGGTCTGAACGCTTGGCCAGTGACTCCAACATCGCGTTCTTGCCCTTGGGCTATAAGGCCGGCTTTGCAGCTGCGGCCCACACGCCAAAACGAGCGGCGGAACGCAAATACCTGTGGAGCTTTGCCGGCGATAACAAAAAGCTCACGCGCGGACCGATGCTCGAGGCCCTGGGTACTCTACCAAATGGCTATACCCACCTGACTTCAGGATTCGGTGCTGCCGATGCGTTGTCCACACCTATGTACCGCGCCCTTCTGGATGACACTATTTTTGCGGCCTGCCCCAGCGGTTGGTCAAACCTGGAAACATTCAGAGTCTATGAGGCCCTCGAGGCTGGATGCATACCAATCATCGAACGCCGCGCGCATTTTGATTACTTTACGAACCTATTGGGCCCCCACCCCATGCCCACAATTTATGACTGGACCGAAGGTGCGGCGGTGATTGGCCAGTTGCAAGCCGCCAACGATGTTGAGCGCGTGCGCCACACCTGCGGTGTGTGGTGGGCGGATTATAAACCGAAATTAGTTTCAATCTTAAGTGAAGTGATTAGCCGAGCGCTAAAATAGTTTAGGCTTTGACGCTAAGATAATCGCGCACCAAAACCTCGGCGATTTGCACAGCGTTCAGCGCCGCACCCTTACGCAAGTTATCGGCGACAACCCACATCGACAGGCCATTGGCGACGCTGCGATCTTTACGGATACGCGAAATATAAACCGCATCCTCACCCACCACTTCGGCTGGCGTCACGTAACCCTCATCAGCGCGGTGATCGACTACCGAGATTCCTGGCGCGGTCGACAGGATCTGTCGTGCCGCGCGCTCAGACATCGGTCGTTCGGTTTCGATATTAATGTATTCAGCATGACCAACGAACGTGGCCACACGCGCGCAGTTGGCATGGACTTGAATATCAGGGTCGAGAATTTTCTTGGTTTCAACCTCCATTTTCCATTCTTCTTTAGTGGCCCCGCCATCCAAGAAAATGTCGATATGCGGAATCACGTTGAACGCAATTTGTTTGGTGAAATTTGATTTTGTAGCGTGCGGTGATTGGTTGGCGTAAATGCCTTTGGTTTGGTTAAACAGCTCGTCCATCGCGGCCTTGCCCTTGCCGGAGGTGGATTGATAGGTCGACACCACTACACGCTTAATTTTGAACGCATCGTGCAACGGCTTGAGGGCGACAACCATTTGAATGGTTGAGCAGTTGGGGTTGGCAATAATGCCCTTCTTCGTGTAGCGCGCAATATCTTGCGGATTGACCTCGGGCACCACCAATGGGACGTCGGGGTCCATGCGGAAGTGAGATGTATTATCGATCACCACGCAGCCGGCCTTGGCCGCACGCGGACTATGCAGGGCTGAAATTTTTGCGCCGGGCGATGACAGCGCAATATCAACGCCGTTAAAGTCGAAGGTCTCTAAGTTTTGCACCTTCAAAACTTCGTCGTCGCCAAAGGAGA
>JANLSL010000667.1:0-2924 GCA_031362385.1 Alphaproteobacteria bacterium
AACTGTGCGCCACCCTTGGTCAGAATGCAGCGCACGGTTGCGCCACGTTCGCGCAGGCGGCGAATTAAATCGGGTACCTTCACGCCGGCAATGCCGCCCGCCACGATCAATAAAATGCGTTTACCCGACAGCACGAATGTCACCTTGCTGAAACGAATCTGGAGCTTTAAGTCTAAATCATATCCGGCGCGGTATTAAGTGCCTGCCCGCATCAACAACACGACAACCAAAACGCCGACAACCGCCCACGGCAGCCAGCGCGACCATCCAGCAGCCTGGCCCCCGCGCAAAGCCAGCGCGGTATCAGGATGCAATTTTAAACCTTGGCTTTGTAACTCTGCGGTTGCAGCATCAACCCGGTCAATGATGCGCGGCACTTTGGCCAGCGTTGCCAATGCAGATTGGGCCGCGGTCATTACTTGTGCTTCAGGGCCTAATTGGTCGGCCATCCAGCCTTCAATCATCGGCTTGGCCAATTCCCACATATTCATGTCAGGCGCTAGGTTGCGGCCCACACCCTCAACCACCAGCATACTTTTTTGCAGCAGCAACA
Organism: Alphaproteobacteria bacterium; assembly: GCA_031362385.1. Taxonomy (GTDB): domain Bacteria; phylum Pseudomonadota; class Alphaproteobacteria; order Rhodospirillales; family Rhodospirillaceae. Next base: position 554 of record JANLSL010000667.1, read on the forward strand.
ACTGAGGTTGGGTCTGCATCTCGAACGTTTCAGTAATTTGGAAAAGCTGACCCAACAATCGCGCCAAGGAAATCTCAGCGATTGGTTTGCCCAGTATCGGCTCGGCGATTGACCGGCATGCTTGAGCAAACTCATCGATGGATTTATGCGCTGGCACAAAGCCCGCACTCACATGCACTTCAGCAACTTTTTTATAATCGCGCGTCAAAAACCCTAACAGCATCTCGCCAAGTGTGCGTTGGGTTGGCTTGTCGATCCGCCCCATAATGCCAAAGTCCATCGCCACAATCGTGCCCGTATTCGTCACGAATAAATTTCCGGGGTGCATGTCGGCATGAAAAAAACCATGCCTGAAAACCATTTTGAAAAATGCCTCGGCGGCGGTTTTGACAACGCTGACTGGATCAAGCCCTGCCGCTTGAATGCTGCTGCGGTCATCAACGCGCAATCCTGAAACGCGCTCAAGCGTCAGCACCCGGGCACTGGTGCGCTGCCAGTCTACGGCGGGAACCTTCAGGGTAGGATCATTCTCAAAGTTCTCAGCCAGCTCTTGGGCGGCAGCTGCTTCAAACCGGAAATCCATTTCCAGATGTGCGGTATTTTCAAAAGTCGCCACCACTTCCCGGGGCTTGAGGCGTTGTAGGTGCGGCTGTGCCCGCAGCGCAATGTCGGCGAGCCAATACAGCAAACTAATATCGCGTTTGAATGCCGCTGCCACATTCGGGCGCAGAACTTTCACAGCGACTTCTTGGCCCTCGGTGGTGACCGCGAAATGAACTTGGGCAATGGATGCGGCTGCCACAGGAATTTCATCGAATGATGAAAACAAATCCGTCCAGGGCTTGCCGAAATCTGCCGCAATTATTGCAGCCGCTTCTTTAAACGAAAATGGCGGCAAACGATCTTGCAGTTCCGCCAAGTCGGCCGCAACCTCTTGGCCCAGTAAATCCGCGCGCGTCGAAAGCGCTTGCCCTAACTTAATGAACGTCGGCCCCAGGTTGGCCAAGGCGAGCGCTAAGCGCTGCCCGGGGCGTAATTTTTTGACATCCGCGGCTGGACGCCAGATCGCGCTAGCGATGCGCGCACCCAGGCGCGTGGCTGGATGGGCTTGGGCAAAAATCATCGCATCATAGCGCGCCAACATGCGCGCGATGGTCAGAAGTCGTCGAATGTGGCCCACCGTGACGAACATGCCGCAGGCCTAAATCCGCCAGCCACTATGCAGTGCTGCAATGCCGCCGCTCAGGTTGCGATAACTCACCTGTCCCATGCCGGCGTCACGCATTAATCCACACAAGCTTTCCTGCACCGGAAATTTGCGAATACTCTCGGCCAAGTATTGATAGGCTGCCCGGTCGCCAGCAATGAGTTGGCCGAGCACGGGCAAAACTGAAAACGAATAAGCGTCATAAAGTTTATCTAAACCCGGAATCACCACGTGGCTGAATTCTAAGCATACATACTTGCCGCCGGGCTTGAGCACGCGCCGGGCCTCACGCAAGGCTCGCTCAATGTGAGTGACGTTTCGCAAGCCAAACGCAATGGTGTAAACATCAAAGCTGGAATCGGGGAATGGCAACGCCTCGGCATCGCCGCAATTCCACACCAGTCCATTTAACACGCCGCGATCTATCGCCCGGTCACGACCGACCGCTAACATTTCAGCGTTAATGTCACAGACCGTAACGGGCAAATTGGCATCTTTGCCCAAGCGCTCTAATATTCTAAACGCGATATCTCCAGTGCCACCTGCAACATCCAAACACCGCTGACCGGCGCGCGGGGCAACCAGATCAATCATCGCGGCTTTCCAAAGGCGATGGACGCCCGCACTCATCACATCGTTCATCAGGTCGTACTTTGACGCGACCGAGTCAAAGACCTGGCGGACAAGACCTGACTTTTCACGCTCATCGACCCGGCGAAAGCCAAAGTCGGTCGTTGCGGTGTCGGAGTTAGGCGGGGTGTGGTTCATGATGCTGGCCGCACCATAATCTATCGCCCGCCATGTGTCATGCGGTGTGCGGGCCGTGCAAGGCCCGCTAAGCCTTTCACAATACTCGACAATGAGCGCTTTGTTGCGCATGGTCAGCCGCTCAAGACAGCCAGGATGCTATGCCCGAGTTACCCGAGGTTGAAACCGTCTGTAAGGGGCTTGCCCATCTCATTGAGGGCAAGCGGCTGGTGCGCGTTGAGGTCCGGCGGAAAAATCTGCGCATTCCTTTTCCAGCCAACCTTGCGCAAAAACTAACCGGACGACGCATCGAAAAAATTTATCGTCGCGCCAAGTACATCGTCATGAACCTCGATGATGGCCAAGCCGTGATCGCGCACCTGGGGATGTCAGGGCGCATGACAAGTGCCCCGCCCG
>JANLSL010000678.1:0-10014 GCA_031362385.1 Alphaproteobacteria bacterium
GGTCGTCAAGGTGAGGGGGCGGTCTTGGCCAATCACACTGGCAATAAAAGTTGTGATTTGGGCCATCAAGTTCTGAAGCCGTTCTTGATACTGTGGCGCTGCCTCAACAACGTCACGGACGTTGCCGGCAATAATTTGAACCACCAGCCCAATGACCAGAACGAACGAAATGATGGCAAGGGTCAGGCCAAGGGCGGGCTTGGGGCTCCATGTGCCGAGCTTGATGCGCTGAAAGGCATTGCCCAGCGCCAGCACCAGGTAAGCGATGAATATTGCCAGGACGAGGGGCAGAAAGATGCTCTCGCCCACCACCATCAGATAAAGCGTGAGTGCGGCCAGCCCAGCAAGGGCAGCAAAGCTAACGATATCGCGCGTGGGGGTTGAGGGGGTCATGACTGGTTAAAAGAAGAACCGATAACTGGCTTGAAGTTGGTTTTCGTTCGCAAGGCGAGGCTTATTAAAGCTAAGCGCGCGCTCGGGTCGGTTGCTGTGGACATGCAGAAGTTCCAGCGTGATACGCTGGTTATCCACAGGCCGGAACACATAGGCCGCTGTAATCGCGTTTCCCCACTCGTTGTTGTTATCGGGGAATAACTTGTCCTTGTCCTTGGTCTCAAAATACTCAAGGCGCAGCGAGATGCGGTGCTGGTCCCATTGCTTACTGACCAGCGCAAAGCCCGACATAAAATTTGTTTTAACCACTGGGCCGACCCCATTGGGAAGGGTTACAACAGTGGTCTTGCCATCCATGAATTGAGCGACGAGATCAATATCATTGGGAAGGGATGTTTTCCCGCCCAGGGATATGAATGATGTACGCCAGGGCCATTGACCATTCTTGAGTTCGCGATCGTCGCCGGGATTGTTGTAATACATGATGCGAAATTCGCCCATGTCGGCGTTCTCAACCCGGCCCGCAACATAATAGGCCGCGCGGTCGTCGATTTCTTTGTAGGGCTCAATAAAGGGGGCTTGCCGTTGCAGGCGCGCGCCGGGCCGGATAATGCGCACATTCGGAAGTGGCAGCCGTTCGCCAAGGCCAGACTCTCGGTCATGGATGGTCCACCCCCGCCAGGCTAATGCTGTTCCTGCTGGATCATTGTAATAAAACGCGGCACCGGTCAAAGATGCGGTGGTATCGTCATTGCGACCGAAGGCTGTCAGTTCAGCGCCAACCGAGCGTAATTCTTCGCCGACCCAACTGTTGATGGCTGATGAGCTGATGGTGTAGGGGCTGGTCCAGGCGAGGCCGGTATTTTCAAGCGAGATTGGCGGAAAGAAGGCGCCAGCCTTAGCGCGAACTCCGAATGCTCCGGTTGGCGCTGGCTTATAAGCCAAATAGGCCTCGACCACATCAATGGCGGGTTTTTGCTGGGTGTTTGTTGTGAGTTGGACAAAGCCCGATACGTCCCAGGTGATTTTGGGCTGAATGATCAACGAGGCTTCAGCCAGATCAGCTTTGACATCAGACCCACCATAGCGCGTTTTGCCAAGGCCGCCCTTTTCCCAGCTGAGCGTGTTGCTGGATGCTGCTAATCGTCCATCGATCAGGCCTTTGAAGCTGATCGAGGGCATGCCCTCATCGGCGCGCACCTGGAGCGGACAAAGGGCAAGCCCCCCCGCAACAACGAGTGCTGCTGCGAAGGGTAGTTGGGTCATTGTGCAGCCTGGGTTGGCTGGCTGGTTGGCGACCAGCGCGAGGTCAAAAAGAACTTCTCGAAGTCTGCCGCCGGAACCGGTTTGCTCACGTGGTAGCCCTGGCCAGTCTCGCAGCCAAAACTTTTGAGAATATCGAGTGCGGCACGATCTTCCACACCCTCGGCGGTCACCTTCAGGCCTAAGTTATGGCCCAGGTCGATTGTCGAGCGCACCAGAATTTCATCGCCCTTATTACTCGAGAGTTTGAGCACGAACGATTTGTCGATCTTGATTTCCTGGACCGGCAGGCTTTTGAGGTAGGACATGGATGAATACCCCGTGCCGTAATCGTCAATCGATAGAATGGCACCCATGGCATTCAAGGCCGAGAGCACTTCCATCGACTGCTTCGGGTCCTCCATCACAGCGCTTTCAGTGATCTCAAGAATCAGCTGCTTGATCTCTGCACCATGCTTCGTCAAAAGGCCCGCAACCTCAAGGGGCAGGTTGCGATTATTCAAATCGCGCGCCGAAAGATTGATCGCCACTTTGATGTCAATTCCTTTGGCTTTCCATGCTGCGACCTGGGCGATGGCCGTATCAAGCGCCCATGATGTTAATCTCTGAATGTTCCCGGTTTGCTCGGCCAACGGTATGAAGTCATCTGGCGGCATAAATCCGCGCACGGGGTGGATCCACCGAATAAGTGCTTCTGCCGCCGTAATTTTCTCGGACGCGATATCAATTTTGGGCTGGTAATATAAACGGAATTCACCGCGATCAATGCCAGCGCGCAATTCGCCCATCATCGACAAGCGTTCGGGTTTATAGGGATCAAGCTGCGCATTATACAGCGCGTAATGGCGCGAGGTTTTCTTGGCCTCAAAAATCGCGGTATCGGCACGTTGAAGAAGCATTCTGGCATTCAAACCGTGCTCAGGGTAACAGGCCTCGCCAATCCACGCCGTGACGTCAACGGTGTTGCCACCAACGCTGATCGGCTCGTCGAATGACTCGAGAATGCGCTCAACAATGGGGTTGACGTTATTTGTTCCAGCGCCCGGCAGTAACAATGCAAACATGCTGCTTGAATGCCTGGAAACGACATCTGATTGTTTGATGATGCGCTGTAGGTTTTCACCAATCTTGCGCACCATTTGGTCGCCAACATCGTGACCCAGCGTGTTATTGATTTCGGAAAACCGACCAATTTGAACCAGGTAAACGCTCAAGGCTTGCTGAGACGCCTCAGCCTCAGAGATTGCCGTCGATAATTTACGTTCGAATGACAACCGATTGGGCAACTCAGTCGCTGGGTCGTGGAGAGATTGGTATTCAATCTTGGCCTCACGCTGCGCAATACCATCCATCATCTGATTGAAGGTATCCGACAGGCGCCCAAACTCGTCCTTTTGAGCGAGCGTTACTTTTTCAGTATAGTTCCCTGATTTAATACGTTGTGCTGCCGTGTCGAGCAGCCGGATTGGCTTGGACACGCCACCCGCAATGACGAAAGAGCCAATCAGTGTTACCGCTAATGTCAGCGCAGTGAGGCCAATTAAAGTCACAAATAGCATATCGAAGGGCAACAGCGATGCATCCAACGAATATTGAATAACGGCATCAACTTTGGGGCTGTTGGGGGGTGTGGCAAGCGTTGAAACCAGGCTTACGAAGTCGCCGTCACCAAGGCGAATGGTCCGTGCTGCGTCACTCATCTTGGCATTGAAGCTGCCTAAAACGCCGACAAGTTGTTTGGCCATGTCTTGTTTGAGGGTGGTCGTACCGACAGTCCAGATGTTATCGCCGTCAGAGCGTGCAAACGTAATATCCAGTGGCACGGTGAACTTTTTATCGACCAGCTTGCGCACATACGCGTTGTTGATCTCGATGCCAATCACGATTGAGGCAATGGTCACAGGCGCCCGGATAGGCACCACGACAGTCTGATAGATTTGCTGGTCCATGACTGTAATCGCCACAGCCCGACCTTCGTCGTCGGCTTGGGAAATCATTTCAGGGAATGGAAATTTTGCGTCCGCCGTGCCCATCGTGACAATGTTACCGCTTGCGGCGGCATCGCTTGCCATGCCGGTGTCGCCAATAACGACATTATCAATGCCGACCAAAATCACCCGGTCGGCGTTGATGCGTTTGCCGAGGTTATTGAGCGCAGACATAATGGTAGGGCGATCTTTAGTCGCCACCGCTTGGCGAAAACCGAAATCAGTCGCCAGAATGGTCGAGCCTTCTGCAACAGCGGCAGTCGTATCTTCGACGTTGTTCGCAAACACTTCAAAGGCTTTGCTCAGCTGGTTGCGCGCCTCGCTCAAAATACTGCCGCGTACAGTTGATTCGACCGTGAAGTACGAAAAAGCTTGTACCACCGCAAATAGCGCCACAAAAAATAAAACGAGTTTGGTTTGGAATCTTTTGAACACGTCAAACAGCCTTATGCGAGAGCGAACGGTCTAATACTCAGTCTCGTCTTTTGCGCCCGGTTTCTTCGCCTTGCGTTCAGATTTCAAAGCAATCGCTACTTTATAGTCGGATGCGCCATCTGCGCTGATATTCAACATGGCCGAGGTGTCCGCACCGCCGCTTTTTTGCGTTGGGTGCCACACTTTCACGGTGTAGGCACCTGCGGGCAAATTGAATACAGCCTTGCCGTTTTCCCCTGTTTTCGCGAAATAGGGTGTGGGCACAACGAAAATATAACCCAGCATATTGTCGTGAATGTTGCAGCCCAGTGCGACGACGCCTTCTTTTTCAAATGTCACAACTTGACGCTCGGTCCCGCCAAAGAGTTTTAATTCAAAAGGTTTGGAGGACGAGAAAGAGTAAACATGGTGGCGAAAAGAATCATGGTTTGGAAACTCAACAGCAGTGCCCACCTGGACAGGCAGGACGTAAGGGTCGAACTGCTGGTTTTCTTGGGCCATCAACGCGGGTTTTGATGGCGCTGGTTGTGGTTGGCCTGCGGCAGGAACCGCGTAAACAACCGCGTTCGCAACTGCGACGCCGGTATCAGAATTGATCTGCGCATTAATCGTGCCTGCGCTCGCAGCACTCAGCCAGGATAATGCCAACAAAAAAACCGAGCCGAACCGAACCATGGCGTCCCCTAAGGTGAGTGGTCTCTCCGGTTGGCGGGTGGCCGCTCCGGCGATTTTATTGTATGGATCAGCCAACCGGCTCGCCCAACTCAGGCACATTATATATGTTGTTCTCGCCGTGCCACGGGTCAGTATGAATCTAAGAAAATATAATAAATACAAATACTTAGCTGGAATGCCCGCTATATGTAGTGGCATATTCTTTGCCCTGCCACTACAGGCATTGGATGCCGAAGCAATTCCCGAGGTTTTGGTCACGGCCAGGCGTCTGGCGCCATCGGTAAACGAGCCCGCCTTTGCAACTACTACGTTATCGCGTGAGGCACTCAATCTTGCCCCCGGGGCGCGGTTAGACGACGTGCTTCGGGCTGTGCCGGGCTTCGGACTTTTCCGCCGCCAATCAAGCCGCGCGTCACATCCCACCACACAAGGGATCAGCTTGCGCGGACTTGGGCCCAGCGGTGCGGGTCGCACGTTGTTGTTGTTGGACGGAATTCCGCAGAACGATGCTTTCGGGGGGTGGATTGATTGGGGCCGGTTGCCGACATCATCAGTGCAATCAGCTGCACTCACACGCGGTGGCGGTGCAGGGCCCTGGGGCAATGCTGCTCTGGCTGGTGTGATCAGACTCCAAAGCCGCGAGATCGAGCGTGATGGTGGTTTTGCTGAGGCCAGCTTCGGTCCTGGCGATACTTTTGAGGGAACCGCAGCTGTTCAAGCCATCGGCGCAAAAGGTGCTTGGCATGGGCTGGTTCATGGTCATCGCACCGATGGCACTTTTTTACTGCATGCCGACCAACGCGGGCCGGTTGACCGGCGCGCTGCCGACCGTGGCGGGGTAGCTGAGTTTGGCGGGCGGCTCGCGCTCGGTGATGACACGGCTGTGCGCGCTGTGGCGCGTTACTCCAAAAGCCAATTCATCAACGGCCTTGATATTGCCAAATCAAGAACCCGTGTTGCCGACGCGGCTGTATCGGTTTTGCACGATGCTGGCACGGATACATCGTGGGAGATCAACGCCTATACCCGTGATCAGGCATTCAGTGCTGTGTTCACTGCTGTCAACGCCGCGCGCACAACGGTGACGCCGTCGCTTGATCAGTTCGCCGTCCCTGCAAATGTATATGGAGCCAATGCAGTATTGCGCTATCGATTTGATGAGAATCTATCCCTCGATACAGGCGCAGACGCTCGTTATGCCGAGGGTTCAACCAACGAGAATTTCCAAAACCTGGGCGCAGGTTTTACGCGTGTGCGCCGTGCCGGGGGCAGCCAAACACTGGCTGGGGCATTTGCAGAATTAAATTGGCAACCAACACCGCGCCTTATTGCCACATTTGGCGGTCGCCTTGATCGTTGGCAGCAGCAGGACGGTGTGCGTCGGGAAACCTCACTGTTGAACGGCGCTGTGCTGCGCGATGATCACTTTGCAAATCGCGATGGCACCGTCAGCACAGTGCGCAGTGGTTTGCGCTATATGGCCAGCCAACATGTGGCCGTTCGCGCAGCTGCCTATACAGGCTTTCGCCTGCCAACGCTGAACGAGCTTTACCGGCCATTTCGTGTTGGCAACGATATTACTGAAGCAAACCCGGCCTTGGGGCTTGAGCGCTTATCAGGGCTTGATCTGGGGGCCGATTGGACGCCAGCATCAAACGTCACACTGACGGCGACCTATTTTCATTCCGCTCTCAAAAACGCCGTCACCAACGTCACAATTCGCACTACCCCCGGTCTGGATGTGTCCACCGGTGTTATAGTCCCGCTCGGCGGTGTGTTGCGGCAACGTCAGAACCTAGACCAGATTGTAGCCGATGGGCTTGAGGCTGACCTCACGGTACAATTGTCCCCGCAGTGGCAAGCTACCGTGCGATATTTATTTACTTCACCCGAAGTGAAGCGCAGTCCGCAACAGCCCAGCTTGCAAGGGCTGCGCTTGGCCCAGGTGCCGCGCCATCAGGGGTCGACACAGCTCACCTGGACACCACAGGAATCAATCTCGGTTTTGGCATCTTTGCGCGGAACCACCATGCAATTTGACGATGACCAGAACCTGAGAACCTTACGCGGCTATGTTGTGGCTGACGTGTCCTCTGAGGTTGTGGTCACACCTACCACGCGGCTGACGCTTGCTCTTGAGAACGTGTTTGGTCGCACCATTGAATCTGGACGCTCGGCTGATGGCCTGGTCGCGGTTGGAACGCCGCGCACGGCGCGTTTGGGTTTGCGCGTCGGTTTCTAGTCCGCGTATTCTGGGTATCGGGACTTAAGGGAGGGTGCTGTGACCGATCAGGTATTGGGGCCAACGTATAGCGCAGTTGCGTTGCAGTTGACCGTGCATGCTGTCAATCGGTGCGCAGACCGGGCTTCGGCGCGCACGCGGATCAATACCACCATTGCGCATGTTGCCGAGAAAGTGCGCGGCACCAAGCACTGGATGGGCCCTGCGTTGAAGTTACTGGTGCTGCCCGAATACTTTCTTACCAGTTATCCGCAAACAGAGTCTGTGGCAGAATGGGCCGATAAAGCTGCGCTTGAGATTGACGGTCCCGAATACACTGCACTGAGTAAAATTGCACAGGATAACAAGCTTTTCCTGGCCGGGAACGCTTACGAAACCGACCCCCATTTCCCCGGCTATTATTTTCAAACCTGTTTTGTCATTGACCCTGCGGGCAATGTCGTACTGCGGTATCGGCGGTTGAACTCGATGTTCGCGCCCACGCCCCACGACGTGTGGGATAAATATCTCGATATTTATGGGCTTGAGGGCGTGTTCCCGGTGGCCCGCACCGACATTGGCAACCTTGCCTGCATTGCCTCGGAAGAAATTATGTACCCCGAGATTGCCCGCTGCTTTGCGCTGCGCGGGGCTGAAGTCTTTGTCCATCCCACCAGCGAGGGCGGCAGCACACACCAAACCTTCAAAGACGTGGCTAAGCTCGCACGGGCGATTGAAAACATGGCCTATGTTGTATCGTGCAATACCGGCGGCTTGCATGACATCGACTTGCCTCAAGATGCAGGCAATGGTGGCTCACGCATCATTGATTTCCGGGGCAATATCTTAAAGGTGGCCGGGTGGGGTGAAACCATCAATGCATCATCTGAAATTGATTTGAACGCCCTGCGCCGGGCGCGGCGCACCCCAGGCATGAATAATTTTCTCACCCGCCAACGCAATGAGGCTTTCGCTGGTTCATACGCGAAGACCTCGGTTCAAGCTGCCAATACACTGATCAACCCTGATGGAACCTTAAAGACACCCGCCCGCGCTCATTTCGCCGATGCGCAAACACACACCATCAAGCGCCTCACCGCGCTTGGGTTGATTTAATGATGTGGAACTTCATTGGCGGAGTTATGGCTGTCATGGCATCGACAATAGCTTCAGCACACGCGCGTATAGACTTATCGCATCACCAAGGGGTGCAAGAGATTGTTGTGAGTGTGAAGAACCTCGAGCAGGCAACGGCAGTGTATCGTCAGGTCGCGCGCTATGAGGTTAAAGCTGAGGGCGATGCGGATGGTACTCTGGCTCAGGCGTGGGGCTTGCCAGCGTCAGTAAAAATAACCGAGCGCGTGTTGGGTTTACCAGGGATCGACAAAGGCCTGCTGCGGCTTGTGAAGATCGACGGGGTGGCTCAAGTACAGGCGCGTTCCAGTGCCAGGCCCTTTGATACGGGCGGCATTTTCAACTTCAACAGCCTGGTCAAGGATATCGACGCGGTGTTTGAAGCGTTGCGCGATCATGGCTTTCAAGGATTTGCTGACCCGAACCAGTATACTTTGTTCGGGAAATCCTACGCCGGGGCGCTGCTGCGCGGTCATGATGGCGTGGTCATCAATCTGCTTCAGCGCGTGAACCAGCCCTACGACGACATGCCCCCGTTTGCGACCATGAGCCATATTATCAATGCCACGCAAATGGTGGCCGACTACCGCGAGAGTTTCGATTTCTTTACCCAAAAGTTGGGCTGGGTCGTGCGCTGGGAAGCCTCACCCAGTTGGCCAGCCGATGGCTCTAACAATATGGGCTTGCCACAAAGTTTGGTGTTGAGTGGTGCAGTGAAGGAAAAAGCTGCCAGCTTTGCGGTTTCCAAAGATGCTACTGGTGGCACCATTGAGATTTTTAATTTTGAAGGCGTAAGGGGCCGTGATTTTTCTGAACGCGCGCATCCGCCTAATCTGGGAATTATCACCTACCGCATTCATGTGCGCGATCTTGCGGCGTATGCGGCTGAGATTACCGCGCGTGGTGTCGCACTGCATCGGCCACTCACTGAAGTAACCATCGCGCCTTATGGGAAGGTCAAGCTGATGGTGGTGCGCGCACCCAGTGGGGCGTGGCTCGAATTCTTTCAATAAAAAGAGGGGCCAGTAATATGAAGGCTTCTGCCCCGATTCGCGCTAATGGCGACTTTTGCGGCACACAGGCCTGCTGAAACCCAGGCAAAACCTGGGTTTTTCGCGGCATTGCCCAGGTTGAGCCAGGTCATGTTAGGGTGTGCCCGGCAGCCAAGAAATGGCTGTGTCACATGACGAATGGTCAACCATGGAAAGCATGGATCACGAGCAAGCCCTGGCCTTGTTAGGCCTGACGGGTACCCCTCAAGCTGATGATATTGAGGCACAGTACGCACAGCGTCGTCGCGTGCTTGAGCGCCGGTGGGTGACGTCGCATTCCGATATTGAAAAGCGTGTGCTCGAAGCGCAAATGCGCGAGCTTGATGCCGCGCGCGAAGCAGCCCTCAATGAACAAATTAAACCTGCTGAATTGCCAGCGGGCGCTGGCGTTGACTTAAAACCCGGTGCTGCAATTGGTGACCGCTTTGTTGTGCGTGATAAAATCGGCTATGGCCCACGTGGTGCGGTATTCCGTGCGCTTGATCTCACCTGGGGCAAAGATGTCGCGCTGAAAGTGATCGCGCCGCAGTTAATGTTAGTCCCTGGTGCGTCAAAGCGCGTGGCCGAAGCGATTGGCCAAAGTTTTGGGTTTGCGCATTCCGGTATTGCCAACAGCTACGCCATGGTTGAAACCGGCGCACAAACTTTGATCGCGATGGAATTGGTTGAGGGACGGCCACTTTCAGAATCAACCGTCCCAGCAGGCTGGGCCCACCCGAAATCTGCAGCCGAAATCCTGCGTGTAGTAGAGCAAATATGCACGGCATTGACCTATGCTGAACGCAAGATGCTACATCTGAACCTCACGCCGCAAAATGTGCTAGTGGCGGCAGGTGGGGACATCAAAATAACT
>JANLSL010000696.1:0-2653 GCA_031362385.1 Alphaproteobacteria bacterium
CGATTTATGATTTTCTCACGCGCCACCTGTCCGGCTGGTTGGGCCGGCGCATCAAATGGAACTTCACTAAATTCCTGATTGGCAAATCCGGCCAACCGGTGCGGCGCTACGCACCGACCACCAAACCCGAAGCGCTTGAAGGCGATGTAAGGCTTGCGTTGGGCGTGTAAGCTGTCGTTCGCACCAGCGCCGGCACACACCTTCGTTTTCCAGTGCTTTTAGCGCTCTTTCGCCCCTGGTCGCATAGATTTGGCAGCGCTCGACTTACGGTGCCCCGTTATCAGTCTTTTCCCTTTGTACGCTAATCTGCTATTTCCAATGATGTGGGGCGCGCTTCTCTGTGCGGAAGCTGAAAGTATTAATTTTGTAAGTTAAATGAACGCCGTCGAGATTGAAGAAGCCATATCCCAACTCGCGGATCAGCCGTTTGATCCCGTCGCCTTTCCGTATGCATTTTTGGAAGCGTTTGGGAACAAAGAAACGACGATTAAGCGGCTGAAAAGCGGCCAGTCGAACGCATCTGACATTGAAGGCAGTATCCTTCAGCGCAGCAATATTCATTTGGCGGTTTGCGCTAAAGGCGAGGTCACCAAACGGCTGGCCGACCTCAAAGCCAGCCCGGCGACGGCCAAGGGCAAGGTCAAGTTTATCCTGGCAACTGATGGCGAGGACCTGGAGGCTGAAGACCTCACATCTGGCGAAACCGTTGCTTGCTCATACGCTGATTTTCCAGATCACTTTGGCTTTCTTCTGCCATTGGCGGGCATCACCACCGTCAAACAAATCCGCGAAAGCGCCTTCGATATTAAAGCAACGGGGCGGCTGAACCGGCTTTATATCGAGCTGTTGAAAGATAATGCCGATTGGGGAACAGCAGCACGTCGCCCCGATATGAACCACTTTATGGCGCGGCTGATCTTCTGCTTTTTTGCTGAGGATACCGACATTTTTAATGGCAATCGGCTTTTCACGGCCACGATTGAGCAAATGAGTGAGCGCGATTCGTCGAACACCCACGCGGTGATAAGCGAAATATTCCGCGCCATGAATACCAAGATTGAGGATCGTGCAGCAGCAAAACTACCGCGCTGGGCCGATGTGTTTCCCTATGTGAACGGCGGGCTTTTCTCAGGCAGCACCGACGTTCCGCGCTTTAGCAAAATTGCGCGGTCTTACCTTATTCATATCGGCAACCTCGATTGGAAGAAAATCAACCCCGACATCTTTGGGTCAATGATACAGGCGGTTGCTGACGACGAAGAGCGTGGTGCGCTTGGGATGCACTACACGAGCGTGCCGAATATTTTGAAGGTGCTAAATCCATTATTCCTGGACGACTTGCGGGCGCGATTGGAAGAGTCAAAAGATAATCCCCGCACTCTGCTCAATTTACGCAAGCGGATATCAAAGATCAGAGTGTTCGACCCGGCCTGTGGGTCTGGCAACTTCTTGGTGATTGCCTACAAGGAAATGCGAGCCATCGAAGCCAAGATAAATCAGCTTCGTGGCGAGCCTGACTTGCGAACAGAAATACCGATCACAAATTTTCGTGGGATCGAGTTACGCGATTTTCCGGCTGAGATCGCCCGCCTTGCCCTTATTATTGCCGAGTATCAGTGCGACGTTCTGTATCGTGGGCAACGGGAAGCCTTGGCAGAATTTCTGCCGCTCGATGCGATGAACTGGATCACCTGCGGCAATGCACTTCGACTGGACTGGCTCAGTATCTGCCAACCATCGGGCAGCGTGGTAAAACTCGCCGCTTCGGACCTGTTCCATACCCCACTTGATCAGGCGCAGATCAACTTCGAGAACGAAGGCGGTGAAATATATTTAGCCAGCAACCCACCGTATAAGGGCCGAAATAAAAAAGGTGAAGATGAGAGAAGCGACACTGAACATGTTTTCTCAAGGTATTCAGGTTCGTTTGCGTCATTGGACTATGTAGCAAATTGGGCAATGAAGGCGGCCCAGTTTTGCAGGGTAACCAATGCTGCCGCAGGGCTAGTTGCTACAAATTCTATTTGCCAGGGAGAACAGGTGGCCCTTTTGTGGCCACGTATCTTTGCAGAAGGGGTGCGCATCTCCTTTGCCCACACGTCGTTCAATTGGTCAAACTTGGCCAGCGATAAAGCAGGCGTAACAGTTGTTATTGTTGGATTTGCCTTAGCGAGCAATATAGAGCCCGTGCTCTATGGTGATAAAGATGCTCGAAGAGTAGACGTTATCGGTCCGTACCTGGTTCCAGGATCAACAGTTATTGTTTCGAAGAGAAGCATTCCTATTTCCCAGGTCGGAGCGATGTATCTTGGCAATATGGCGAAAGATGGTGGCCATTTAATAATGTCGCCTGACAATGCCCTAGAGTTAATCGAGCGCCGAGGGGTTGACCCTGTTTTCATACGAAAGTTCTTTGGCTCCGAAGAGCTTATACACTCAAAGCCTCGAGCATGCCTATGGATTGAAGGCAAAATGCTTGACCAAGCAGGTGCATGCATCCGGCTCGTGGCGGCGCAGCCCAAGAAGTAGCGCTTCCTCATCAGCGTAGATCGACAGATCAATGTGCAATCCCGGCATACGCCCCTCGCATAACTTTGATGCCAGCTGTATCCCAGAAGTTACACGCTGGACGACCATCACAGAAGAAATAACA
>JANLSL010000701.1:0-7089 GCA_031362385.1 Alphaproteobacteria bacterium
GCAGCACGCGCGGCGCGTAACTTTAAAGAAGCCGACCGGATCCGCGATCAAATCGCAGCCCTGGGCGTGGTGATTGAAGACCGCGCCGATGGCACCCATTGGCGCATGGCAAGCTGAAAGACAACCCCATGCCCAAAAACATCCGTGCGATCGACATGCTCAAGGCGCTTGTAGCGTTCGATACCGTTTCGCGTAAATCGAACCTGGCCCTGATCGAGCATGTGCGCGGTGTGCTGGCGGCGCAGGGTATCGAAAGCCGTCTTGTCTATAACGAGTCAAAAACCAAAGCCAATTTGTTGGCGAGCGTTGGACCCAATGTTCCTGGCGGCATCGTGCTGTCAGGACATACCGATGTCGTGCCCGTCGAAGACCAAGATTGGCATTCCGACCCGTTCGTCGTCACCGAAAAAGACGGTAAGCTTTATGGGCGCGGCACCGCAGACATGAAGGCCTTCGTGGCGATTGCCTTGGCCGCCCTGCCCGACATGATCAAAGCCAATTTAAAACGCCCGATTCATTTTGCGTTTTCTTACGATGAGGAAGTGGGCTGCATCGGGGTTCCCTCGTTGATCAAACTGCTCAATGCTGAATTGCCCAAACCATGTGCAGTAGTGGTCGGCGAGCCCACCAACATGAAAGTAGTGACCGCACACAAAAGTGTGACCGGCATTCGCACTGTTATCACCGGGCACGAGGCGCACTCCTCGCAGCCCCATCGCGGTGTGAGCGCCGTGATGGTGGCTGCCGAGCTCATCGAGTTTCTCAAAGGGTTGAGTACCGAGGCATCCCTCAAGGGCCCGCATAGCCCGTTGTTTGAACCCAATCACACCACCATCACCATCAATCGCATCGACGGCGGCACCGCCCCCAACATCATGGCGGGCCATTGCACCTTCCATTGGGATGTGCGGACATTGCCCGAAGAAAACGGCGCCGACTACATCAAGCGCTTTACTGATCATTGCCGCGATGTCGTATTGCCGCGCCTTCATGCGATTGCACCAGGTGCGAAGATCGAGACCTTTCCGCGCGCGTCGACGCCCGCTTTGAGGCCAGAAAAGAATTCAGACGCCGAGCAACTCTGCCGCATGCTGACGGGCGACAACGTGACCCGCCATGTGTCATTCGCCGCCGAAGCCGGGCAGTTTCAACAGTCAGGGTTGGCGACCGTGATCTGCGGGCCGGGCTCGATCACCCAGGCGCACCAGCCCAATGAGTTTATTGAGATCAGCCAGGTCAAACTGGGGGTGAAGTTTATCGACGACCTCATCAAGCATTTGGCGCGGTAAGAAATAAAAGCGGGGCCTGCAAAAACCAGCCCTTCGTTTTTTGATGCTCAAGCTCGTAGGGGCGCTAGCTTCTGTAAGCTCGCAAAGCTCGCTAACAGAAGCCCCTATGGGCACCAGCTTTCCTAAATTCGCGCCGCTCATTAAGGAAAGCTAGGCGTAAGCATGGAGCGGGTAGAGGGAATCGAACCCTCGCGTCCAGCTTGGGAAGCTGGCAGGCTACCATTACATCACACCCGCATCGGCCTTGCGCTTTATCGTAGCGTAGGGTTCATAGCAAATTCAAAGCGCAGACGGGAGAGCGAGTTTTGGAGGTCTTTGGTTTCGATCTGTGGACGTGGGCCTGCCTTGGTATTTTGACCGCAGCATTGGTGACACTATCGGTGATCGACTTTCGCACGGGGTATTTGCCTGATGTGATCGTTGCCCCTTTGGGACTCATTGGTCTAGGCGTGGCCATCATCGGCTCACCCATCGGCGTGACATGGCTGATGGCAGTGCTAGGAGCGGCCCTCAACGCAGGATTTTTTTATGGCTTGCGATGGCTCGTCACGCGGCTGAAGGGCCGCGAAGCAATGGGGCTGGGCGATGTGAAATTGGTTGGTGTGGGCGGATTGTGGTTGGGCCCGTTAGGCCTGCCCTACATTATGGCCGTGGCTGGGATATCAACATTGGTTGGCGCTGGAATTACTGGATTGATAACTGGCAAGCAAGTTTGGCGCGGCGAGATGCCCTTAGGACCTGGGCTCGCATTAGGAGTTTGGGGCGTGTTTGTGGCAGTACTTTTGGGCGCGTTGCCAGCTGCGCTTTAGGATCTGCGCTGTTTTATTAGAATAAGCCTAGCTGACGTAATTCGTCGTCGGTCCGCAACGTCAGCAATTGGTTGAAGTCTTCACCTGCTAAATCGCATGCCTGTAGCTTTTCGCGCGGCACCATCGTTGCGTGATTTTCGCGAATCAGAAAAACACGGTAGCCCAGTGGCATAAGAACAGTGTTCATCACATCGCACGACTTAGCCGAAAATGTTTCCAAGATTATGTCTGGTCTAAGATTGAGAACCTCCAGCATGCCATTGATCGTGGCAGCTTCACCGCCTTCGACATCAATCTTCACCAGTGGTTTCGATCCCAGTGAACCGGCAAGACCCGTACCATCCAACGCGCCCATCGGCACAACAATTCTTTCGATATCTGTACGTGTTGATTCACCGACCCCTGCCCCAGAGGCGATTTGAAGAGTAGGTTTCTTAACCCAGCTGAATGGAACGTATTCATTCTTATCGCCAACTGCAAAAGTATGTTCAACGATCTGGTCGAAGCTATTGACGCCCCGGTTGACCCGCAAGCGCGTATAAGCATGCGGGTTAGGTTCAAAGGCGTGGATTTTAATATCTGATCGCAGCGCTGCGGCGCACAGACTATAAACACCAACGTGCGCACCGATGTCTAAAATCCCAGTCGCGGTCTTGGCCAACCTGCACCAAATTTTCATTGAATGAGTTTCGAACTTCCCATCAAACAGAATATTCCACGAGCGTGGGCAATCATTGTTGGTGAACATCAAGAATTGAGGGCACTCGAACAGTGTGACCTCGAAGTACCCAAAGAAAGGGTTCCCTGTAATCGGCACAGGTTTTGGCGATGTTTGCAATATTTGCACTGTGGCAGCGTTGCGGACGGTGAGCGTTTTAAGGTCCATATGGATGGGTATGAGTAAATTTGATGCCGAAAAGGTTTCTGTACCCTCACTCAGATCACGGCCCTGAGAAGAAGACAATCCTGCACTCAATTTATGCAGATGAGTGCAAGGTTACAGAAAATATAGACACATACCCGTCGATTGTAGATAGAGATTTGGTGGTGTATCGGACGAGGCAATGCGCCATGAGGCCGGGCCTTAAAATGAGGGACATCGTGATGGGTCAAGGTCAGGATTTGTGGAAACGCGCCAAACGCTTGATCCCTGGCGGAAACATGTTGCTGTCCAAACGCGCCGAGATGTTTGCCCCTGATCAATGGCCGGCCTATTTCAGTAAAGCCAAAGGGTGCAGCGTCTGGGACCTTGATGGCCGTGAACTGATCGACATGAGCTTCATGGCGATTGGCTCGAATACCTTGGGCTATGGGCACGCGGAAGTCGACGAAGCCGTGCGCAAGACAGTTGAAGCTGGTAATATGTCTACCCTGAACTGCCCGGAAGAAGTTTACCTCGCTGAACGGTTGATCGAAATTCACCCCTGGGCCGACATGGTTCGCTTCGCGCGCTCTGGCGGCGAAGCCAACGCCATTGCCATTCGCATTGCGCGCGCCGCCTCAGGCAAAAGCAAGGTCGCCTTCTGCGGCTACCACGGCTGGCACGACTGGTACCTCGCCGCCAACCTTGGCGATGCCACCACGCTTGCTGGACACCTGCTGCCAGGACTGGAGCCTAATGGCGTGCCTGAGAACTTGCGCGGCTCGGTCTTGCCGTTCAACTACAACCGCTTCGATGAACTTGAAGCCATCGTAGCACAACACGACATCGGCGTGATCATGATGGAGGTTGCGCGTAACCTCGGCCCACAAACAGAATTTCTGAAGAAAATTCGCGACTTGGCGACCAAACGCGGCATCGTGTTGTTGTTTGACGAATGTACTTCGGGCTTTCGCCAAACTTTTGGCGGACTCCATAAAATGTACGGCATTGAGCCCGACATGGCGATTTTCGGCAAAACCATTGGCAACGGTTACGCGCTCACCGCCACCATTGGGCGACGGAGCGTTATGGAAGCTGCACAAACGTCGTTCATCAGCAGCACGTTTTGGACTGAACGTATTGGCCCAACCGCAGCACTCAAAACGCTTGAGGTGATGGAACGCGTGAAGTCATGGGAGCAGATCACCAAGACGGGCCAGACGATAAACGAGAAATGGCAAGCCCTGGCGACCAAACATGGACTGAAGATCACTCTGTCGGGCTTACCTGCCTTGACCACGTTCAGTTTCGATAGCCCAAACGCCATGGCTTACAAAACGCTGATTACCCAAGAAATGCTGGCCAAGGGATATTTAGCTGGGACCGCTTTGTATTCGTGCATCGCCCATACGCCTGAGATTGTGAACAGGTATTTCGAACAGCTCGACCCGGTGTTTGGCTTGATCGCTGAATGTGAGAATGGACGCGACGTGATGACCCTGCTGAAGGGCCCGGTCTGTCACAGTGGGTTCAAGCGCCTGAATTAAAAGTTTGATGCGCTAAAACCTGTGCAACTGCATCGGCGGCAGTTTGAGCCGCAGGCTTTGCAGAGCCGTGCGGCTGTGATGCGCGCTGGGACCTATTGAGGATGAGTTCATTTAGGCAGCGCTGAACCTCGGCGCGCTTGGTTGCCACCGCGACGACCCCTTCAGCTCCGCCTGGAAGCCACGCGCGCTCGCTTTCGCGCGGTAATATCGCAAGCGTAGGACGCTCCATCAGCGCGGCCTCGTATAACAACATCGAACTCATCCCCACGACCGCATCTGCGGCGTAAACAAGATCAAGCGGAGTACCCCCCTCACTGATTTCATCAAAGGCGCTTGAATAAATGGCAAATTCTTGACGCGTGTTTTTGGGATGCAGCCGCAAGACCAGATAAGGCTTGGGGGTTATCAGCGCGGCAGCATCCAAAAATTCCTCGATCACGATCTCGGTACGCAGAATGCTACGGCCGCGCCCGTGCAGTGAATACTCAGGCGACTTATGGTATTGGGCGGGGTTCAGCCCTGTTGAAATTTCAGCAATGAACACAGCAACACTTTGAGTGGGTTTCGCATTTGGTATGCACCGCTGACGTACAGCCGTACGACCTTCGATGTCCAACTGACCGCGACGTGCGCGCACGAGGTCATAATGAGGATGACCAGTGGCAATCACCCGCTCTGGCGGATGGCCGAGCGTTATAAATGCTGAACGCGTCTGCTCGTCGCTGGTGAAAATAAAATCGGGTGCGAACGCGAGCGGTTCAGCACTGCGGCCGCGAAAGCGTTGATCAGCGTTGGCGGCAATGTCGACAACGCCGATGGTTGCGATGCCATTCTTTCGGCACTGGTCAATTAGGCTGAGGCCTATCGAATCTTGGTTCTCGCTGGTCCCCACCAAAACGAGAGTTGGCTTTATGGCCTTAAGCAGTGTTGCAGCGTCGCCCTCAGGCTCGCGGGGCGCGGGGTCAAGCCGCTGGGTGATGTATGCACGCGCACTTCCACAGGCGCGTAGCTCGATACCATGGCCTTGCGCCCTCAACTCCGGAAGGATCGGCAAAATATAGTTCGCAGCCCCCGGGTCTTCGACAAAGACCAACACCCGCGCACTCATGCGAGGTCTATTGCAATCGGGGTTTCGCGCTGGCCGGATTGAGATGAACGAACGATCGCCTCAATCACTGCTTCACTGCGCAAGGCCGAGAAGCCAGGGCTGCAGACGGCGCGGTTGTGATGCACTGCTTGAGCAAGGTCATCATAAATGTGCCAAAAAGCATCACCCACGGTACTTGGTATTAACGCGGGCTGATCGCTTGCCACTTCATACTCTGCGCTCATCGCACGATTAGTGCGCAAGGGGTACGAGGCGATATAAAGGCCTTCTTGCAAGATTGAGAGTCGCCCGCGATCTCCCCATAAATCAAAACCGTTCTCGCGATACGCGAAAAAATCGATCGGGCTAAGTTGGATCTGGAAGCCTGCTTCAAAAGAGAGCATAGCTGGAACTTGGATATCGCCAGGGATTGGCCAGAGTTTGTCATGTGTTGGCGGCGCCAGAGCCAGGACGTCCTTCACCTCGCCAAAAAACATGCGCAAGAGATCAACCGCGTGGATGCCGTTATTACGTAGCCCATTGCCATACAATGCGAGGCCCGTTTGCAGGCGACCAATCGATTTGGCCAAATCGCCAGCTGCAAGCCTGCGAAACGTTTGATCCGCGCGGCGCCAGAGATTGACTTGAACTTTTATCTTACGCGCGGCGCACGCCCTCAAAAAAACAAGCGCATCGTCAAAGTTTCGCCCGAGTGGCTTTTCGATAAGCACCGCTTTGAGATTTGGAAAAGCTTGCAACGCCTCTAGGCGCGCTTCGCCAGGTGGCAAAGCTAAAACAGCGACCTCAATTTCTTCGCGGTTTTTTAGATTAGCAATCTGGTCGGCAACATCAGCAATGCCCCACTGGCTGTTGGCTCCTTGGCGCGCCTCAGGTGCGGGGTCGACGACTGAAACCCAAGAAAACCCTTTGTGAACGCGCAAAACTTGGGCGTGGGTCGTATAACGATAATACTTGGCCATCACCGGATCATCGGCGTACCCGGATGAAATTTTTCCAAACCCAATAACTGCTGTGACCAGGGGTCGGGTCATCGCACCGCTTTCTCTTCACAGTCGATATTCATGGCGACAAGTTCTGGCTCGCGCTTGAGCAACGCCATAATTTCTTCCAAGCCAAAAACGCCACCGTGAACAGGCTCCAGCCGGGCATAAACAGCACGAATGAATCGCAAATCATCTTCATAATCGAGTTGGAGGCGATAGCGCGGTGCATGCCAGCGTGACGGCGCCATCAGATGAATCACCCGGTATTTTTTGGGCTGTTCGTAAAAATAGAGCGAGACATGTTCTCGCACGGCGGGGTCGGTAATGTTTTTTGCGACCCAGGCCAGATCAGCGGCGCGGAAAACCTGAACATCAGCGCCCATCGGGTACGAAGGTTGTCGCGCGTTTGTCACTACGTCAGCCTCATTGGCAAAAAAAGTAGCGACACCCATATCAATCACTTCGGGGCAGAGTAACGGGCAATCGCCCGT
>JANLSL010000002.1:0-9699 GCA_031362385.1 Alphaproteobacteria bacterium
TCAGTCAGTCTTTGTAATGCCGTCCCACCTGATCCAGCTTCCAACGGTGGGCATACTGCTGACACCTTTACGCACGCCATCGAAGTACACAATGTCCCACAGCAAGACAGCTGGGTATTGATCGTAATAACGACGAAAGACAAGTTTACTCAGCGCAGTGCGTTCAGATTCAGTTTTTGCCACCAGCGCTTGCTGCAAAAGCGGGAACCCCTCTTGGTCACAAAACCACTTATACTGATGTAAACATGAGTGCAGCTTTAAGGCGCGCAAACTATCAAGCGAGGGCGCAGTGCCGTAGTCGGTCGCAAACAATGATCCTGCAAAATTATTTACACTATGAATCGCAATGGAAAGCTGACTGATGGTCATGGGCCTGATCTCAAGCTTGACCCCAATGCGCGCCCAATCAGCTGCGATCTGTTGAAATAATGAGCTATCAGAAACCGCCCCACCCATAACGCCTTCCATCACCAGCGAAATGCCATTCGGATACCCGGCTTCGGCTAAAAGGCGCTTGGCTTGGTCAGGATCATAGGGATAGGTCGTGAGGCTTGAATCAAATGCTGATGCGCTAGGGGGTGTGAATTGGGTGGCGGGCTTCACCAACCCTGCCAACATCAGCTTAGAAATTTTATCTCGATCAACGGATAAATTCAGAGCCTTGCGCACCCGCACGTCTTGAAGACGTTTATCCTTCAGCACATTCATGGCAATCACGAATACGCCCGTCCCTGGGCTGGCTTGCAAGCGATGACCCGCCACTTCGACGACAGTGCTTTCCTCGGTCCTGAGTGCAACCGCAATATCAAGTTGGCCTGACAACAGCGCCTGCACACGCGAAGGAATATCAGGCAGCACGTAAAAATTAAGCCCATCGACCTTTGGCGGGCGCCACGACCCCTTAAACGCCGTCATCTCCAATCGCGCAGGCCCCCAGGTGCTGACCTGAAACGGGCCCGACCCCACCGGGTTCATCCGGTAACCATCGGGGCCGACCTTCTTCCAATGCTCAGGTGCGATGATGCGCAAAGCCGAAACTTCGCGGTGAAGAACAGGGTTAGGCGTCTTGGTCGATAATTCAACAGTCAGCTCATCAATGGCGCGCGCCCCAGCAAGGCTGGACAGCTCGACCGCCATCGTATCGCCAAGTGCTGCGGGGCTGACCAAGTAATTGACTGACTCAACTACCGCTGCACTGGTCAACATTTCGCCGTTGGAAAATTTCACCCCAGGGCGCAGCTTAAACTCCCACGTGGTATCGCTGGTTTGCCGCCACGAAAGTGCAATCCACGGCTCGACCTTGCCCTCGAGTGTCACGAAGG
Source organism: Alphaproteobacteria bacterium (assembly GCA_031362385.1). GTDB lineage: Bacteria > Pseudomonadota > Alphaproteobacteria > Rhodospirillales > Rhodospirillaceae. The sequence continues at coordinate 1,323 of JANLSL010000002.1, forward strand.
TCAGCGCATCGTAAAGAGCAGTAAAAACATAAATCGCTGGAATGTTTGAGACCGCGTAAGGATGGCCGTACTCGCGCGGAAAACCGATCACACCTACATTAAGTGTCTTAGCCGTGGCGGAGCTCACCGCAAAGATCGCCCAGAGGGCGATACATGCGCGGCCGATGTAGCTCACTATTTTTTCGGCTGGCACTGACTAATGTTAAATGAGGTGACGCAGCCTTTGGTGCCAGCGCCGACAAAAACATTCTCGTCATCGCGGTTTTCATAATAGCAACCGGTGGCAACCTTACAGCGTCCGCGATCATCAATGACATACACCGAGACTGGCGTCACGCCACCAGCACGGGCGGGCATGATCGCGCATTCGAATCCGCGCGGTCCGATCATGGTTTGATACAGTTCAGCCATTTCGTTAAATGGCGCACTGCGAACAACGGCAATGTTGCGGTCTGATCGGTTCTCAATACACATGGCCGAAGCTGGAGCTGCGCTGAAGGCTGAAATAACCACGCCCAAGCTGACAGCACCTAAGATTCGCGTTTGCATTGTACCCTCCCGTGATCTGGCCATTATCTTATCGGATTAGACGCAGTCGCAAAGGCCCAATTCGCATTTCTTTTTTAAGGGCACAAACCCTCTGATTGTTGCGCAGGACCATAAAGAACCTATGATCCAATCATGACAAACCGCGCCAGCCCCCCTTTTTCCACCGGTGTTTTTGCTCTTGGCCTTATCGCTGCATGCTGGGGGGTCGCTTTCCTGGCTCTGGCTGACCAGACCCTGCGCGTCGCATTGGTCACCTTCCCGCCCGGAGGCCCAGATCCGCGCAAATCCGTCAGCGTCTTTGCCAACTATACATGGTCGCCGATGTACGAGGCGCTGACGACATTTCTCGAAGATGGCACGTTAGTTCCTGAGCTGGCGGTATCATGGGACCGGCCGACACCAACCAGTTGGTCGTTCAAGCTGCGTGAGGGCGTCAAGTTCTCCAACGGTAGGCCCTTTACGGCCCAAGACGTCGTCGACAACATCATGTGGCTGAAACAAGGAGACGGGGCCCTCCTCCCGACGGCGCGCCAACTGGACAGCATCACTATTGCGCGCGCCACTGACCCTCTCACGGTCTTGGTCGAAACCGCACAACCCAATGCCATTCTGCCCCGCGAGCTTTCATCGCTATTTATTGTCGAGCCTGACTTATGGCGCAAATTGGGGCCGGTCGAGTTCACCCGCGCTCCGGTTGGCACAGGACCGTTTAAATTAGTCAAATGGGGTGAAGCCAAGATCGACTTTGTCCCCAACCTGCTGTCGTGGCGGGCGCCAAAAGTCAAAGTGCTCGAACTTCGCGAACTCGCAGAGAGCACCGGGCGGTTGCAAGCGTTGCTCACAGGGCAGGCAGATGTAGCCATCGGCATGGGACCAGACGAATTACCCGAAATCGAGGCTGCAGGTGGGCGATTGCACAAACGCCAAGCGCAAGACGTGATCTCACTTTCGTTGGTTGTCGAGCCTGGTAAACCTGCCGCCGATGTTCGTGTACGTCGTGCCCTCAACTACGCCGTCGACAAAGAGTCGATTGCCAAGCTGATCTTGCAAGGCTTCAGCCGTCCGGCCACCCAGGGCGCAGTGGAAGGCTTGCTGGGTTACGATCCCGAATTGAAGGCCTACCCCTACGACCCGGCCAAAGCCAAAGCGCTGCTGAAAGAGGCAGGCTACGAAAAAGGATTCACGTTAAATGCAGAAGTGATCGTGTCATCGAATGCAGGTGATGGGCCGATCTACCAGTTTGTTGCCAACAATCTGGCTGCGGTGAACGTAAAGCTGAACCTCATTTCTGTTCCCACACCGCAAATGATGCGCATCATCAATCAGGGTGAATGGAAGGGCGATGCCTTTAGCCAAATTTTCGGGGCGTGGCCGACGTTCGAACCCTTGCGAACGCTGCGTCTGCATTCATGCTTGTGGCCCAAGCCTTGGTACTGCGACCAACGCATTATGCCGACGTTCAAGGCAGCAATGACCGCACCAGATCTAGAGCAACGGATTAAACTCACACGCGAAGTTTTGCGGTTCTATCATGACGAAGCCCCAGCCATTATGCTGCATGAAATTCCGTTGCTTGATGGCGTAGCCAAGCGCGTAAAAAACTATGCGCCACAGAAGGGCAAAATCAACTACGAGACGATTGAGCTAACTGAGTAATGCGCCTGATCGTTTCTGCTTTCTAAAATGAGGATAATGTACCATGCCCACCGCACTGATAACCGGCGCCAATCGGGGGCTCGGGCTGGAACTTGCTCGACAATACTGTGCCGAGGGATGGAACGTGATCGCCACTGCGCGCAAACTTGGCCAATCAGCTGAACTACAAGCGCTGGACCAGAAATTTCCCAGCTTGAACGTCCAAGCACTTGATGTGGCCGATTTTGCGGCCATCGACAAACTGGCGCACGACCTTAAAGGGCGGCCGATTGATGTGCTTTTAAACAACGCTGGCGTGTTCGGCCCAAAAGCCAAAGCCGAGAATGACCCGCGCCAAGAATTTGGGCATATGGATTATGCGATGTGGACCGAGCTGTTTCGCACCAACACGATGGCCCCGATGAAAATGGCCGAGGCGTTGGTGGACAACGTGGCGGCCAGCACACAAAGAAAGATTGTCACCATCACCTCAACGGTCGGCTCCATCGCGCAAGCTAATGGCCGCACCATCGCTTATCGCACCAGCAAAGCGGCTGCGAATATGCTGATGCGCAATTTGTCGTTTGATCTCAAACCGCGCGGCATTGTTACTGCGGCGTTCTGCCCGGGTTGGGTACGCACCCGCATGGGCGGCGAAGGTGCGGCGCTGGAAGCCCCCGAGGCAATGGCATCTTTACGCCGTGTGATCGCCGACCTGACAATGGAATCCTCAGGGCAGTTTTGGCTTTACAATGGGGAACAAATTCCGTGGTGAGCGGAAGCGTTGGCACTTTCTCTGTATCGTCATTGCCCGGCTTGACGCTTAGTTGTTCTTAGCGACCAAAGGGAGCTTAGAAGAACTAGCGCAGGGACCGGGCAATCCATTTTTCCACGAGCTTTGGCGCTGATTGATGAATGGATCGCCCGAATAAATCGGGCGATGACAGATTAAAAGAAAATGGTGCGCGGTACAGGGCCACCGGCGAACAGCATGCACGGGGGAAAAAGACCTACATCTGAAAAAATGGTGCGCGGTACAGGGATCGAACCTGTGGCCCCTACCATGTCAAGGTAGTGCTCTACCGCTGAGCTAACCGCGCGCGCCATATCAGGCCGGTCGAAGCGACCGGCGGGCAAGAAGCGGGTTGTTTAGCCAGTTGAGCCCGGCTTGGCAAGCCTCGCCCAACCGCCGGGCAGCGGCCAAAAAGGCGGCAATTGTCATCATCTGCGGTGGTTGCGAACATCCCGTGACCGGCTACTATCGGTTTTGTGATTACCCTGTAAGTAGCAAATGTCCACCGATCATCGCGATACTGAGTTTAATAACGCGCTGGGCAAGGCAATCGATATTGCCGAGGCGCCTGAGCTGCGCTTGGCGTTGGTGTTCGCTTCGCCGCATTCGGGCTGCAGCTACCCTGCCCACTTTATCGGCTCATCACCCCTCGACTTGGCGGCCTTACGCAAATCTGAAGACTGCTACGTTGATGAATTATTTGGCGATGTGCCTGAGCTTGGTGCGCCGTTGGTGCGCGCGCTGCTGCCGCGGGCGTACCTGGACGTCAACCGCGAACCCTATGAGCTGGACCCTGATATGTTTGATGGGCCGCTGCCCGCATTCGTCAACAGCTCTTCTGCGCGCGTAGCGGCAGGCTTGGGAACTGTGGCGCGTATTGTTGCGACCCGTCGCGAAATATATCGCCACAAATTGAGCTTTGCTGAGGTCGAGCAGCGCCTGGCTGAGTTCTATCGGCCTTATCACCGCGCGGTGCGCATGATGATCAATCGTGCCGTTGATCGATTTGGCTATTGCGTACTGGTGGACTGTCACTCAATGCCCTCGTCGGGCTTACCGCTTGATTTTGACAGCGCTCCGCAAAGGATTGATGTGGTTTTGGGCGACCGAACCGGTCTGTCATGCCATCCGCTGATTACCGACACGATTGATGATTCGTTGCGCAGGCTAGGGTACCGGGTATTGCGCAATAACCCCTATGCCGGTGGCTTCACGACCCAGCATTACGGCGACCCGGCCAATGGCGTCCATACGGTTCAAATCGAGATCAACCGGGCACTCTATATGGACGAAGCAACCTTGATGCGCAGGGCTGGGTTCGCCAAAGTCAGGGCCGATCTGCGCGGTGTCATACAGGCCCTCGCGATGGCGACCGCAGGGGCGGCAAGGTCATTGAAATACCAGAGAATGAGCGCAGAATAGGCCAATACAATTATTACGCGATTTATCTTGTCTGGCCTTCATCACAGAGTGTAGGTTCGCCTCTAAACTTGTTAACTTTTTTACAGCCCATCCCCAAATGTGGGGTATGGGATAATTGTAGTACCGCCAACAACTGTGAGAAGGCAAAAATGATCGAGGTTGGGGCCATCACCCTATACCGTGAGAAATCTACTGTTCATCGCTTTTCGTCGAATTCAAACGACAAAGGCAATGAACCGGAGCTGGAGATTCGCAGCAACCGTGTGACAATTCCGATCAAAACCCGGGTCGACAACATTACCGCTGTCGTGCGCGGTCAGAATGTTCCCAGTACATTACGCATGACGGCTTTGGTCATTGACGAATTTCGCCGTGATGAAAGTTTGCTCCATGACGCAGCCAGTCACGATTGGGAAACCTTTTGGGGGCGCAAGATATCAACCTATGAAAACGACTATAATCCTGAGAATTGGGTCTCGTTGCATATCGGCGGACAAACTGTATTCACCACGCGGACCGGCAAAGAACCGGTCGACGTGTTAGAGTCGATTGCTGTCGGTATTGAAGTGACCGACGACATGGTTTTGAAGGCCTCGGGGCGGATACTGGGCAACGTTGATGAGCTGGTTGTCGAGCACGATACGCAAACCGCATTTGTGTTCCAGCCGTTCTCGACATACCACCGCGCTGCTATATTGGAGCGTCGCGACCGTAAATCAGGCTCGTTCGCGATCTCTGTCTACCACCCCTCGCCGCAAGCGCCCGTCAGGCTCAGTCACTTCATTGCATTTTGCGCCGACATGATGGAAGCGTTAACGCTGAAATCTTTCCTCGACCGCGTTCAAGAATTGATCGCGACCAATAAAATCAATCAAGCCGGCATTACCCCGTCGCAAGTTCAGGCCACACGCAATCGCCGCCGCGACCTGTTAGATTTTGTCGAAAATTTTGAGAAGACGAATAAAGTCGTTTACCGACCCGAGCGGCCGAACTTCTTTTAGGCTTTTTTACGACAACCAGCGCGGAACGAGAAAGCGCAATATCAAGAGCGCAATAGCACTGGCTTGCGTAGCGACACGCAACTGCATCAGCTTATTGGCGTACTTGCGATTAAACTCGCCGCCAATCGCAAGGCTAATGACGCCAGTCACCAAAACGGCGAAGACGGCAAAAAGTGCAAACCCGGTCAAGATATTGAGTATCGTGATAACCATGATCAACTCGTGGTTTTAATAATTGCAAAACTACGCCGTCGCGATGTGATCTGCAAGCTGCCTCAGTCTTGTCGCTGAGCTTAAAAACGTTGCATAATTGGTTTCGTCGAATTGAAAGGCATTGCCTTGCATCGCGTAATGGTCGTCGAAGACAATGCCATGGTGCGGGAGTCGTTTGTGGAGCTCCTGGGTCGGCGCGGGTATGACGTTTGCGAAGCAGAAGATGGTGAACGGGCGATCAGCCTGATGCGCCGCCAGCGCTGCCAACTTGCGATTATCGACGTCATGATGCCAACGATGGGCGGGCTGGAGTTCCGCCAGGAGTTGATGAGTTTAGCACCTGAAGCAAAAGTAATTTTTGTGACCGGCCAGCCCGACAAGTTTGAGCAACTTGTCGAAGATGAAGCTGACTACATTGATGGAACCATGAACTTCCTGTTCAAGCCGGTGCACCCCGTAAAGTTATTGGCCGAGGTGGAACGCCTGATCGGCGCACCAGAAACAGATTTAGCTAAAACTAAATTGTAAAGCTTTCGCCGCAACCGCAGCGGCCTTTTTCATTCGGGTTAGTGAACACAAACCCGCTTTCCATCTTGTCTTCGGCATAATCAAGCTGGCTGCCCAGCAAATACATCACCGCTGTCGGATCAATGAAAACCCGCACCCCATGCTGCTCGACCACATCTTCAAACTTGCGTTGCTCTTCGGCGTACTCGACAACATAAGACATGCCCGAACAGCCGCGCGCATTCACGCCAACGCGCAAACCCAACACCGGCTTAGTGGCCTTGGCCATGAGTTCGCGCACACGATCGGCCGCGCGCAGTGTCAGCGTAATCGGCGGTGGCGGCTTGCTGCGCGCTGGGGCAGCAGGAGCAGGTGCGGGTTGCATGTTCTCAGTCATCTTAGGTCCTATATGGCGTGCTTTTAAGTCTACGCTAGTCCCGTCATCAATAAGTTAAAACATATCCAGGGCGACACGGGCGACCTCGGACATATTGGCCTGGGTCCAGGGCGGGTCCCATGTAATGGTTACGCCCACCTCGCCCACGCCAGAAACAGCGGCCACCTTGTCAGCGACTTCTTTGGGCAAAGTACCTGCAACCGGGCATGCCGGTGCGGTCAGCGTCATCAGCACGTCGACGTTGCCTGAGTCGAGGACCTTTAAATCATAAATGAGGCCCAGATCGTAAATGTTGACCGGGATTTCGGGGTCGAACACCGTGCGCAAAGCTTCAACAATGTTGTCTTCGCTGGCAACTTTGGTCCCAGCGGCAAGGGGTTCACCCGAGACGATCTTCTCGCCTTCCTTTGGCGGATCGCCTTCGCTGGCAGGCATTTCGTATGGCGGCATCATGGACCTAACCTCAAACTTTTTTTTCTGTTGTTGCGTCGCCCCGGCCGTCAAGGCACGACATCAGGGCGTGCCACGGTAGGGTTGCGCATTTGACGCGGACTGGAAATTGCTTCACGCCGCTGAGCGATGCCAATTTTTCAACACTTGCTGTCAACGACGGCGGCAGCATCGCCTGAGCAGCCGCAATATCTGCTTTGCCGGTGCAAAGCTGTTGAACGGCATCGAACAGTTTACGCGCGGTCGCCACCGACACCCCCTGAAGCGCTTCAGTCATCATCGAGGCAGATGCAATCGAGATCGCGCAGCCTTTGCCGTCAGCCGCGATGTCATGGATGATAGCGTCATCCCCCACCCGGGCCGTGACAGTAATGCGGTCGCCGCACAAAGGGTTATTTCCATTGGCGGTGCAACTGGCATGTTCTACCAGACGTGCGTTGCGCGGGCTCTTGCCATGATCAAGAATGATTTCCTGATACAACGACCTCAGATCATCTGCTTCAAGATTCGCAACTGAAGCGCTCATAACAGCACCTCACGCGCCTTGAGCAGGGCAGCCACCAAGGCATCAACTTCACTTCGCGTATTATAAATTCCAAACGACGCGCGCGCAGTGGCCGTGACGCCCAAAACCTCCATCAATGGCTGCGCACAGTGGTGCCCTGCGCGCACGCATACGCCCGAACGATCCAACACTGTCGCAAGATCGTGTGGATGTGCGCCGTCCATCACAAAAGATTGGACCGCAGCTTTATTTTGGGCAGTGCCAATAAGTTTCACGCCAGGTACTTTGGGGAGTTCAATCATTGCGTAGTGTAATATGTCACGTTCGTGGGCTGCGGCAGCAACGCGGTCAATGCCGTTCAAGTAATCAATGGCAGCACCCAAACCAATGGCAGGCACAATCGGCGGTGTGCCCGCCTCAAACTTGGCAGGCGACTCAGCCCACGTACTTTTGGCAAAGCTGACAGTGGAAATCATCTCGCCGCCGCCTTGATAAGGCGGCATCGCGTCAAGCAACTCGGGCCGCGCCCACAACACGCCTATCGCGTTTGGGCCATAAAGCTTGTGGCCCGAGAAGGCATAAAAGTCGCAGCCCAAGGCCTGCACATCAACTGATTCGTGCACAATACCTTGGCAGCCATCGACCAACACTTTAGCCCCAACACGATGTGCAAGTTCGGCGATGGCCGCGATGGGCAAAATTGTACCCAAAACATTTGAAACATGTGCTACGGCAACAATCTTGGTTTTAGCGCCAATCGCCTGCGCAAAGGCCTCAATACTCACGCTGCCATCAGCAGTGATGGGAACCACCTTAATGACAGCCCCCACCTGATCGCGGATCAATTGCCACGGAACAATGTTGGAATGATGCTCGAGCGCGGTCAGCACAATTTCATCGCCCGG
>JANLSL010000020.1:0-2420 GCA_031362385.1 Alphaproteobacteria bacterium
TTATTGCAAGATGCCAACGGCCAAATCAAAGATGCTCATTCCATTTCTGCGGGGCTTGATTATCCCGGCATTGGCCCAGAGCACTCCTGGTTACACGAAATGAAGCGCGTGGAGTATGTTTCTGCCACTGATCTTGAGGCGTTAGACGCTTTTCAGTTGTGCTCAAGGCTTGAAGGCATTCTGCCCGCACTCGAGCCTGCCCACGCGCTGGCCTATGTATCAAAAATTGCACCAAAGCTGGCCAAGGATCATCTGTTGGTGATGAACCTGTGCGGGCGCGGTGACAAAGATGTCTTCACGATTGCCGAAGCTCTCGGCACGCAGATGTGAGCAGCCAAAAGATGTCTCGCATCGCTGCGCGCTTCGCCGCGCTTAAATCACAAGGCCGCGCTGGGTTGATCACGTTCATTACGGCGGGCGATCCGGATATGGCGACCTTCCAAAAAGTGTTGGGTGGCTTGCCTGCTGCTGGGGCAGATATCATCGAAGTTGGCATGCCGTTTTCTGACCCCATGGCCGATGGGCCTTCGATTCAAATTTCAAGCCAGCGGGCACTCAAGCACGACATTGCGCTGAAGGATATTTTTGCAGCCGTGGCCGCATTCCGCACAAGCGACAACGCAACGCCCATAGTACTGATGGGGTACTACAATCCGATCTATCGTTATGGTGCTGCAAAATTTGCTCAAGATGCCGCCTCTGCCGGGGCCGATGGCATGATCATCGTTGATCTGCCGCCGGAAGAAGCCGACGAGTTGCTCCCTCATCTGAATGCCCATGGGTTGAATTTTATTTTTCTCACCGCGCCGACATCAAGCGATGTGCGACTGCCGACGATTTTGAGCAAGGCGTCTGGCTTTGTTTACCATGTTGCCGTGATGGGCGTGACGGGCACTAAATCCGCTGATGCTGCCGCGGTACAAAAGGACGTGGCGCGTTTGCGCCGCCATACCAAGCTGCCCATTGCCGTTGGCTTTGGCATCAAAACGGCCGCCGAGGTGAAGGCGATAGCTGCGCATTGCGATGCGGCTGTGGTGGGCTCGGCGATTGTTGATGTTCTTGCCGCCGCGTCGAAAAAGCATGGGGGTGCGGCAGATAAAATAGCTGCTGATGTTCACAGTTTTGTTAGGGATTTGGCCACGGGCGTGCGCTAAAATCGCCCCACCATAGTCCCGCCACCGCCCCACTGGCGTCGCGTTCAGGAGAGATGACCGATGAATTGGCTGACCAATTTTGTCCGGCCCAAAATTCAAAAGCTGGTGCGCCCGAAAGAGGTGCCCGACAACTTGTGGCATCAATGCACCAAGTGCAACGAGATGATTTTCCATCGCGAGTTGGAAAAAAATCTGCGCGTTTGCGTGCATTGTGGCCATCACCTGCGTATGCCGGTGCGGGCACGTTTACGCATGCTATTTGATAACGAGCACTGGACCGAAATAGAGCAGCCGGTCGTGCCGGTCGACCCGCTGCGATTCAAAGATCGCAAACGCTATTCTGAACGTTTGAAAGACGCGCAAGCCAAGACGGGCATGAAAGATGCCGTCATTGTCGCCCATGGCAGTATGGGCGGCATAAATGCAGTTGTGGTTGCGTTTGAATTCGATTTCATGGGCGGGTCGATGGGTGTGGCCGTCGGCGAGGCCTTGATCAGCGCTTCTGAACTTGCGTGCCTGCAAGCATCACCGCTGATCGTGCTGCCGTCATCAGGTGGTGCGCGCATGCAAGAAGGTATTTTATCACTGATGCAAATGGCACGCACCACTGTCGCAGTCGATAAGCTGCGCGACAAGGGCTTGCCCTATATTGTTGTATTGACTGACCCCACCACCGGGGGCGTGACGGCATCATTTGCCATGCTGGGCGATGTGGCGCTTGCCGAACCTGGTGCCATCATCGGCTTTGCGGGTGCGCGCGTGATTGAGCAGACCATCCGCGAAAAATTGCCTGAAGGTTTTCAGCGTTCGGAGTACCTCATGGAACATGGCATGGTTGATGCGGTGGTGCATCGGCATGAATTGCGCGCCAAGTTGATTCAAGTGATTAGCCTGCTGATGCACAAAAACCCAGCAGCTGATGTGGTGAATTTGTCACCTTCGGCCCGCCGCCGTAAACCTGACGCTGACCGTGCTGCGGCCCCGCCGGACCCGACAATTCCAGACATGACCTACGACGACCGGTGAAGCATCGTTTCAGCTTCACCTATTGCACGCTATAACGCGGCCCATGACCGACACCGCCGCCGATAGCCCTGACGTCAGCCGCGCCTTAGAGCGTTTTAAAAAGCTATTCCCCAAGCTCATCGATCTTTCATTAGATCGCATGGTTCGGCTGCTGGCAGCTCTTGGCAATCCTCATGAAAGATTACCCCCCGTCATCCACGTGGCTGGAACCAATGGCAAAGGCTCGACCATAGCGGCCAT
>JANLSL010000111.1:0-4079 GCA_031362385.1 Alphaproteobacteria bacterium
TTTCTCCGCTGCGTGCGCCGAGGCCTTGGCCAGAACATCGGCAAGCGCGGCAAGCATCTGCCGGAACACGGGCACGGACGCGCTGTACATGGAAATAGCCATAACATTCTCGGACAGGAAAGGGACGAAGATGGTAACGGCAAACGCTGCCGCCTCCGCGCGACCTTATCCAACAGCAGCGTAGGACGAGTCCCGACCCGCCATGAACGAAGCGAGGAACCGCACATGCGGATGCCACGCTGAAATGCCTGTGGTCTTCTTGAAATGGAGAATGGTTTCATTGCATTGGCGGGTCGAGACTCGCCCTGCGCGACTAAAATTTCACCAGCCGGCTAACTTCATAGTGTGGCTGTTGATGGCGGCTGCACGCGCAGTCAAGAACCCGTCATAGTCATCCTTGAGTGCAGCAGCTATCGCAGCATCGTCCACCAAGTTGGTGTGAAGCCATCCTCGCGCCGCGTTGCCATGCAAATCAAGTAGCTGTTTTAGATACTCTGACGGCGCGCGATCAGTAATCAGTTTATTGCTGGCCGACGACAAATACACCATGTTTGCCAGAGCCGACGCTTTCCCGGGGGCTATTCCCTTCGCTTTTAAAAAAGCCTGGGGGAAAAAGTGATGAAACTCTTTGGCGTTCTGCCAAGCCAGCGCCTTATCAGTGTCAATCGCCACACCGGTGAGCACATCCTTTGGCCCTTCATAGGCCAGCACCAGGGCGAGAATTTTTGAGTGCGCGGTATTTAGCCGGAATGGCCGATTGCTCCATAGTTGAGGACTTGGTGCAGGTGTCTCTATATCCAATACATCCTTCTGCCCACTGGCAAAAGCAACCACCGCCGCCAAATCAGATGCCATCATCCCTGAATTCCACCCGCTGAAATAGCCAGACACCCCCGTACGCCAAAACCATCGCTCTATTGCTTTCCACTGGGGCGCTGTCGGCACAGGCAGCAATCTCAGTATTTCTGCCAACACTACGATTTGATTCGTATATGGGACAACCGAAGCTGATGGGATTTTTATGTGTGTTGACAAGAAGTCAACGGCCCGCCTGTAGCCCGCCTCCGCGTCAGCAACGGCCACTTTAAGTTGATCAGAACTGGACTTACGGAGGTCATCAATGCTTTCAGCAGTAAACGCACCACCGATGGCGGCGGACACATTACGCAAAATCGCTTTCCGTTCAATGCCATTGAAAGATTTTGCTTCAAGTGCGTCACGGATGGCATCTATGCAGTCCACTAAGTCGAAGTCTGGGCTCCAGGTGGCGGCACGCATCAAATCAACTATTGTCAGGCGCGTTCCGGTGCTATTTATGCGTTCAAAAATTGGGGCAACGTCGGACAGTGGCATATCACCCAGAGTCACGGCAGCCACTTTGTAGTCTTTAAACCGGTCAAAAAGCTCTCTAGCGGCGGTCGCGAGCTCTGGTAGTTTGGCGGATTCAAGCGCAGCCACTTGCAGGAAAAACTCCGATGGGTTCGGCAGCTTGTTCACGCGAACAAAGTGGATCGGTGGATTCTCCAATGTCTCAAGGTGATGGAAGGACTTGCTTCTGAGGTCATAGACAATGTTCCACGGGCTGTCCGCCTTAGCCCCTTTCCAGTAAAGCGCACCACAAATCGACGACAGGCGCTGCTGTCCATCTAGCAGGTAATTCACAGGGTAGTCTGGTTTCGGCAACGCGATTTCCAAGTCTGCAATCTTGCTTTCGCTCCTCAATTCCTGTTTGCTCTGCCACAGCAAAATACTTCCAATGGGGTAGTTTCTGGCCACCGAATCCAACAGCTCGATGACCTGTTTCTTCTCCCAGACAAACTCACGCTGAAACTTGGGCAGATAGATGTCACCGGTCAGGATACGCTTGGCCAAGTCGTCAATACGATCAACCGACGGCTGAGGGTCTTTGACAGGTTTGGCGGCAATTACAGCGTCCATTGGAATCTTCCTTAAGTATTATCTGCCGGTCAGTATTACATAGATGGTTTGAAGGCCTGAAACAGGCCGATCACTGCATGTGATCTGTCTGTCTGGTAGTGAAAAAGACCGGGGCACCCACTTTCTCGCTGTCTTCCATTTCCCTGATGCAATGGAATTGCCCAGTCGGAAGTAGGGTTATTCCGGCTTGTGGGTGTCCTGATCTTCTGCAATCGCTGTGCGTATTCGCGGCTCCCGCCACTCCCACAAACACACGCGCTTCTCAAGGGAAGACCGGGACACCCACTTTCTCGCTATCTTCCATTCCCCTGATGTAATGGAATTGCCCAGTAGGATGTAGGGATATTCCGATTTGTGGGTGTCGTGATCTTCTGCACTGTGGGTGTCCTGATCTTCTGATTAATTGTGTGGGTGTCGTGATCTTCTGCGGTGTGGGTGTCCTGATCTTCTGCCTCCAAGGGCTCGCTCAGTAGTTGCCCATGTAGTCACGCTTGCCGACCTCGATGCCGCAGTGGCGCAACACGCCATAAGCGGTGGCGACATGGAAGAAGAACTGCGGCAGGCCATAGGCGACCAGATAGGCGTGGCCGTCCAAGGCGCGCTCTTTGGGCGTGCCCGGTCGCAGCACGATCTGCCGCGACTCCGCGCCCTCGAATGCCTTCGGGTCGAGCCCATCGAGGAATGCGAGGGTCTTGGCGATGCGCACCTGCAGCTCGTCGAACGTCTGCTCGTTGTCTTCATAGGCGGGCAGCTCGACACCCGCCAAACGGCCGGCGATGCCCTTGGCGAAGTCGCAGGCGATCTGCACCTGACGCAGCAGCGGGAACATGTCCGGATAGAGCCGCGCCTGCAGCAGCACGCCGGGTTCTATCTTTTTCTCCGCTGCGTGCGCCGAGGCCTTGGCCAGAACATCGGCAAGCGCGGCAAGCATCTGCCGGAACACGGGCACGGAAGCGCTGTACATGGAAATAGCCATAACATTCTCGGACAGGAAAGGGACGAAGATGGTAACGGCAAACGCTGCCGCCTCGGCGCGACGTTAGACAACAGCAGCGTAGGGCGGGTCCCGACCCGCCATGAACGAAGCGAGGAACCGCACGTGCGGAGGCCACGCTGAAATGCCTTTGGTTTCGGGCAAAGGAGAATGGATTCATTGCATTGGCGGGTCGAGAGCCGCCCTACGCGACTGCTACGTCACTGGAAGCGACTCTTGCCGGTAGTGATCGGGTAGAAACTTTGTATCGGATGGCGCGCATACACGCATTCCAAGTGTAGAAAGTGCTGTGCCGGAATCGCTGATCTTTCCATCACGATGCAAAAACTCATCACACCTGAACTTGAGCGCGGTAGCAGCATGAATGGAATCCATGCCTTTCAAAGAGATGCCATGCGACCAGCGAAGGTTTCTCGCATCCTCAATAATTGCCAAAATCGGCTGGACCAATTTAATTCCACCACGCCCGGAAGTAAGGAGCTGCAGGAACAAGGGCTTGGCTTGCTCCAATTTGGCGCGGTCTTCGACATGCGTACATTCTGCCAACGTCAAAGTTGAGGTATATATATCAATCACTTCAGCACGAGCCGCTTTTAGCAACTGTTGTAGATGCCAGGCATCTCGCTCTCGCTCGGGATTGATACCTACCCCTACCTTGAACTTGACAAGATCGATAATCGGTGCAGCATCGAGATAAATCTTAGGTTTATCGTTCACCGCGAATCCTCTTCACAAACTGCTCACTCGTGAGGTTTCCGGTGTAGTCGGCTACTGCCCCAAATAGAGCCTCAACAACTTTCTCATCGAATTCGATCCCCGGTGTGAAGTCTTCCACTCTCACCTCTCGGGTAGCTCCCGAGGAGACGTCCTCTCGTAACCAACCCTCAACGAACACGACAGCGTCCTTGTCTTCTAGAAGTTCAACAGCCGCCTGATACTGATCAGCGCGGAAGAAGCACTTAACGAGATTGCCAGTGGACAGCTCCCGAATCCGAACATAAGGTGGCTCGTGCTCTTTAAAGAACGCATTCACCACGCCTTGGACTTCTCCGTAGGTGTTGCGATCAACGATGCCCTCAGTCAACTCCGCCGCATCAGAACGCTGGACTTGGTACCAACTTTCGGGGCGATGCTCGTTCCCGCGATA
>JANLSL010000117.1:0-2423 GCA_031362385.1 Alphaproteobacteria bacterium
CATCGCGGCTGATCCGTTTAGCGTTGCCTCAATTGCAGCAGGCCAAAGCCCAGCTGATCCATTTGGCGCACTGCGCCAACCCCTAAGGGATTATCGTATTGCGCATGATGGCACTGACATGCCTGCGCCATTTGTTGGCGGTGCGGTTGGTTTTGTCGGATATGAAATCGCCCATGCCTTGGAACGTTTGCCGCAACGCAAGAATGCCACATTTCCACTTGATCTTGGTTTCGGCTTTTATGATGTGATTGCGGCGTTTGACCTGAATGCGAAGAAGGCGTGGATCATCTCGAGCGGCCTGCCAGAGAGCAACGCCGCCGCGCGCCGCGCACGCGCCCAAGCCCGCGCTGATCAAGTAGAAGCACAGCTTGGCGCAGCAGCGCTCCCCGCCATTGCAGGACCTACCGATACAATATGGACCGCAGACCTGACTGAAAATGAATACCAGCACAAAGCAGAAGCGATCATCAAATACATCAAGGCGGGCGATATCTTTCAGGCCAACCTGACCCAGCGCTGGACGGCCGCGTGGCCATATCATTTAAATCCATATGCGCTTTATCGACGCTTGGTTGCGTTATCTGCAGCACCTTATGCTGCTTATCTGTCGGTGGGGACTGAGGCCCAAATGATTTCGGCCTCGCCCGAGCGCTTCCTCAGTGTTGATCACGCAGGCCGCGTCGAAACCCGGCCCATCAAAGGTACGCGCCCGCGCGCGACCACGCCCGAAGCTGATCGCGCGCTCGCGGCCGAGCTATTGGCCAGCACCAAGGACCGCGCTGAGAACCTGATGATTGTTGACCTGCTGCGCAATGATCTGTCACGGGCCTGTCGCGCGGGCTCGGTCAAAGTGCCCAGCCTGGGTCAGCTGGAAAGCTTCACCAATGTGCATCACTTGGTCTCGGTCGTCACAGGCCAGTTGCGAGCAGAATGCACGGCGGTTGATCTGTTGGCCGCGTGCTTTCCTGGCGGGTCCATTACGGGTGCGCCCAAAATCCGGGCCATGGAGATCATCAACGAACTAGAGCCCAGCGCGCGCGGGCCCTATTGCGGCACGGTGGCATGGCTGGGTTTTGATGGTGCAATGGATTCGTCCATCATCATCCGTACCCTGGTTCGTGTGGGGTCTCAACTGATGGCACAGGCCGGTGGAGGAATAGTTGCAGATTCTGTTCCCGCACTTGAATATGCTGAAAGCGTGCTGAAGGCACAGCCGCTGTTGGCGGCGTTGACGGGGCATCACGGGTTCACATGCGCATCTGCTTGAACGGAGCGATGGTTGATGAAGCGGCAGCGCGTATCGCGCCCGATGATCGTGGGTTTCTGCTGGGCGATGGCATCTTCGAGACGGTCGCGGTCAAACGCGGTCAGGCCAAGCGGTTGGTGGGTCACCTGGCGCGCCTGCGCCATGATGCAGATGTGATCGGCCTGAAGGTGCCATGGGATGATGACACCCTTGTCCTTTGGATTGCGCAGACCACGCTTGAGAATGACCTGGCCGATGCTGTGGTGCGTATCACCATCACGCGCGGACCTGGCCCACGTGGGTTACTGCCGCCCACGGGCCAGCACCCAACAGTGTTGATCACTGCAGCACTACTTCCCCCTACAGATGAGCCGGCGCGATTGATCATCGGCAGTGTGACCCGGCGCAATGAACACTCACCCCTCAGCGGCATCAAAAGCATCAACTACCTCGACAATATCGTCGCGCGGCGCGAAGCCCACGCCCGTGACGCTGATGATGCGGTGATTCTGAACACCCAGGGCCGCGTGGCCGAAACGACTGTGGCCAATATATTTGCGTTGATTGGGGGCGGCATTATCACACCGCCCATAACTGAAGGCGCGTTGCCGGGGTTGATGCGCGCAGATGTGTTGAAGTTGGCGCGCGGCGATGAAGCACCCATCACCGTGGCCGGTTTGAAAAACGCCAGCGAGGTGTTTACCTCGAACGCTTTGGGGATACGCCCCGTGATCAGCATTGATGGACAGCCCGTCGGCGACGGTGAGCCCGGACTGATTACTCAACTACTAGCTGCGCGATTGTGAAGACGGCCAATTCACCTGCTCCGCCTGCCGTAGCAGGTGAAATGCAAGTGGTGCCATGGTCATTTTCAGCCCTATACCGGCTTAGAAACAACCAGTTCCGAAGGCCCGGTATAAGGGTTTTTCAACTATCACTTGCACTTGTCGTTGATGGCTTTGTAGGCCGCGCTGAAGCCTTGGAGTGAATATGTATCAACCGTGGGTGTGCCGCGCGTGGACGTGCCGCGCACCGACATCGACGCCCCCTTGGTCATGGCCTGCACTATCGCTTTGTCGGTTTGCGTGTCGCGCGCCCAGGCGCGTTCTTCCAATGTGAAGAAGGCAAACTTACGCGAGCCCACTTGAACGCTAACCTCTGAGTCTGGCTGATACGT
>JANLSL010000475.1:0-3925 GCA_031362385.1 Alphaproteobacteria bacterium
CAGGGCCGATCAGCGAAATCACAACCTCATCACCTTTAAGTGCTTTCTCAAGGCCCTTCAGGTCATACACATCACCTTTGATGGCGGTGAAATTGGGGTGCGTGATTTTGATTTTCTCAGGGCTGCGCGCAAAGCCAGTGACGCGGCGGCCTTGGTCCAATGCCTGCTGCATGATCTCAGGCGCCATACGTGCCGTCGCACCGACCACAAACACAGGCTTGAGTTTGTCAGCAGCTTGTACGGGGCCAGCAGCGCTCAGCGCCAGTGCTGCACTTAATAAATTCCGGCGTTTCATGGTCATCACCCTGCTGGTCGCACCGGGCCCAACTTCACGCCGCCTGAACGGCGCACGGCCCACTCGAAGCGTTGGTCGGCTTTGCCCGACATGAACGGGGTCATGTAGAGCAGCGACATGCCTTCGAGAACGCGCGCGTTCTTCATGGGGCCCACGTCGGTGGCTTCAAAGCCGAGCGCATTGACCATGGCGAACGCTTTTTCCTTAGCGGCGGTATCATCTCCTGCCAAGAAGACCGACACTTTTCCATCCAAGGCTTTAGGATCGGCGATCACGAAATAACCCACGGTATTGAACGCCTTCACCACGCTGGCACCTTTCGCCCAGTCACGGATCAACTCACCGGCCGAGGTGTCGACCGCCATGCCGGAGCCTTCTTTGCCAAACGAAATGGCATTGGTGGGGTCGAGAATCAGTTTACCAGTGAGATCGCCCATGCCTTTGAGCGCTGCTTCGGTGGCGTTCCAGGGCGTCGCCAGCACAACTATGTTGGCCTTGGCGCCTGCATCTTTCTGGCTCATGGCAACAGCACCCGGTGTTGCTTTGGCCAAGCTTTGCACTTTTTCATCCGCTGGATTGCGCGAGCCGTAAACCACTTTGTAGCCAGCCCCGGAAAACAATTTTCCAAATGCGCCGCCCATGCGGCCGGTACCAATAATCGCGACGGTTTTATCATCTGCAGCCATAGCATGTTCTCCTGAAACAGTGACGGCGACCGCTGCTGCGGTCATGGTTGAAATAATCTCTCGGCGATTCATGATTTCTCTCCCGGCGGTGCTGCAAAATGCTTATCTGCTTTGCCGCGCTGTTGCTTCACGAGGCCCATGCAGGCATCTACCTGCTCTAAAGTTTGGTTTAGGGTTCGTGGCCCGCCGGTTAACGCCTTGGCGCGACCCGCAAAGAATTTGGCATATTCTTCGCGCTCGGTCTTGGTGCAAATGCTGGCCCCAAAGCCAGCCAAGTCGCCCTGGTTGGTGGGGGGTGTGCGCTTCACAATCGCCTCGAAGTTGGCTTTGAACCATGCCCAACCATCGGCCGCATTGGCCGCTTCGCGCACCGCACCATTGAGCATGATGGGCACTTCATTGGTGCGCAGCTCTGGTGCCAGAGCCAAGGCACGTGCTTGGGCAGCGATGGCTTTGTCGGTGGAACGGGTGAGCGCGGTCAGCATGCGTGCCCTGATCACAGCACTACGTTCAGTTTTCAGATGCGTCATAATCGCATCAACCACCGGTGTTCCACTGTCTTGCACAGCAACACTTAGTGCGGTTTCAACCAATCCAGCATCAATTACGGTGGGGTTGATTTTGCCATCACCACCCATGCCTAAAAATGCCTTGCCGCGTTTGGCGAGTTGCGCGCGGACATCGAGCTGTTCGGCTTGCATCGCCATCAACCCAACCAGGGGTGTGCGTATTTGCGTGGCCTGAATCGGGTTTTCTTTATCCAGCGCCGTGGTGGCGTCCAGACCCAAGGCATCAAAGGCAGGCCTATACAATTCATTGATCAGGGCCTTCACATTGCTGCGTTGGGCCTCGCTCACTAAAGTATCTTTGATCCACGCCAATCGTGCGATCGGTGCTTGAAGAATATCCCACGGGGGAACGGCACCTTTGCTTTTCAAAAATGCGGCCATACGCGGCAGATATTTATCGATATCAATACGCCCGGCCGAGAACGCCCCATCCAGGCTATCAAGCGCGGCGAGCACCTCTTTTTCATTCAAGGTGGCAGCATTGGCAACCAGTGTTTCCCATTGTGCGTCATCTAATGAGAAGCGGTAATAGCCCGCACCATCGGCGTTGGGCATCACCCAGGTTGGGCATTGGCTGGTTTTGAGATCAATCGACGTCGTGCGCCCCGCGACAATCTCGCAAACTTGTTGGCGCTGGTTGCCTTGGCCAAAGGCAACACACATAGGGATTTTCCAGGTTTGATCGGGTGGGGCGCCCGAAACAACATAACGGCTTTGGCTCAAGCTCAATGTGGTGCCTGATGGCGCACACTTTAGCTCCGTGTGGACCAGCGGCACCCCTGGCTGATTGAGGAAGGTCTCGAACGCGGCCACGCCTTTGGTATCGCCATTGGCATCGGCAATTGATTGCAAGAATTGTTTCGAGGTCGCGTTACCAAATTTATAGCGCGTCAGGTGTAAGTTCACGCCTTTGCGAAATTGCTCTGGCCCATAATAACGCTCAAACATCGAAATCACGCCGCCCCCTTTTTCGTAGGTGATATCGTCAAAGGCGTTAGAGATGTCATCGTTCGAAGCAATCGGCTGAGCGATTTGTCGGGCACTGCGCCAGCTATCGATATGCATGGCACCTAGCGAGGACGTAACGCTCAGGCGGCTGTACTCCCCTTTGGGGTTCCATTCATTGGCGGTGCGGTATTCCATCCAGGTTGCAAAGGCTTCGTTCAGCCAAATGTCGTTCCACCACGCTGGCGTGACCAAATTGCCAAACCATTGGTGGGCCATCTCATGGGCGTGGGTCAGCGCATAGCGGCGTTTTTGTGACTGCGACGGGTTGGCATCAAACAGCATCAGGGGTTCGCGGTAAAAAATCGCCCCGGCGTTTTCCATCGCCCCTGCGGCAAAGTCAGTTGCCGCGACCAAGTCCAATTTTTCATAGGGGTAGGCGATACCGAAGTATTTTTCCAACAACACTAACAACGCCTCGGTGTTTTCCAATGCGTATTTGATTTGTGGGCCTTTGCCGCGCGCGGTAATGCCGCGCAGCGGAATTTCCACATTGCGAATATCCGTTTTGCGGATGGGTTTCCATTCCACCACATCAAGCGGGCCAACGGCGAAGGCGACCAAATACGTGGGCAAGGGCTTGGTGGTTGCGAACGTCACGGTTTTCAAACCGTTGCCTAAGTTCTTTTCACTGATCGTGGGCGTATTCGAGACCGCGACGTGTGTGTCGCGCACGGTCAGGGTTGTATCGAAAGGCGTCTTGAAACGCGGTTCATCGAATGAAGGAAACGCCAGTCGGGCCGAAATGGGTTCCATCTGCGAGAAGGCATAGGAATCCCCGCCTTCGTCCGAGCGATACAGCCCTTCCAGTTGGCGATTAAATGGCGCGGTGTAGCTGATCTCAATCCGCGCATTGCCAGCGGGAATTGGTTTATCGGTTGAAAGCTTTGCCACGCCACCTGAGTCTGGAACTTCCTCATATGTCGCTTCAATCGCCCGCCCGCCCACAACGATCTTGGCGCTTTGTACGGCGAGGTCCTGGCCATGCAGCCAAATTAAATTGCTATCGACAGCGATTTTAACATCGATACTCACCACGCCTGAAAACCGCTGATCTTCCGGCAATACGGTGAGATGCAGGGCATAATGCGTCGGGGTGACCCAATCGGGCAATTGGCCCTTGGGGGTGTCGGCTGCACTCGCGGTCAGGACGAACGATGGCAGGAGGAAGGCCAAGCACCAAATCAAAAGCCGCATCGGGGATGAACTCCTCGGAAAGGGTCAAAGCCTATTCAAACAGCCTGTCTATTCAAACAGCCCGATGGGCTGATTGCAAACGCGCCCACTCACGCCATATCCGGCAGCTTTGCGTAGTGTCGGGTTTTGAAAACCCGTAGCCAGCAGGTGGGCGTATGCTCTTGTCGCATCCC
>JANLSL010000217.1:0-3658 GCA_031362385.1 Alphaproteobacteria bacterium
AATCGCGGCATCGGGCTTGAGCTGGCCAAGCAGTATGCTGAGAAAGGCTGGGATGTGATCGCCACTGCACGTAACCCTGAGAAGGCCGATGAGCTTCAGGCGCTTGCCAAGAAACACAAGAAAATCTCGGTTGAGAAGCTCGATGTGTCGGATGTAAAAGCCATTGAAGCGCTGGCCGCCAAATACAAAGGCAAGCCGGTTGATATTCTCATCAATAACGCGGGCACGTTAGGTGATGTGCCCAAACAAACCATCGGTGCGCTCGACCAAGCTGAATTTGTGAACGTGCTCACGGCCAATACGTTTGGCGCGTTAAAAGTGACCGAGACGTTCAAGGCCAACCTTGCTGCTAGCCAAATGAAAAAGGCTTTCGCCATGACCAGCGGGCTAGGGTCGTCGGAACTCACGGCACGTCGCGGCGGCTTTTATGCCTACCGGATGAGCAAAGCGGCACTCAACATTGGCTTTCGTGCTTTGGCTGCCGACTGGAAGGCCGATGGCATTATGGTGGGCATTATCGCACCCGGCATGGTGGAAACTGATTTGCTGCGCGCCTCAAACTTCCCGGGCAAGGGCATCAGCACCCAAGATAGTGTTGCGGGGATGATGAAGGTCATCGACGGCATGACGTTTGAAAACAATTCCAAAGCCATTAACTACAATGGCGACGCCATCCCCTGGTAATTGCCACGGCGCGCTGATGATGATTGAGATCAAAACCTTCCCCGCCGTGCGCGTGGCATACATGCGCCATGTTGGCCCGTATGGTCACCCCGGCATTGCCGAAATGTGGCCGCGTTTTACTGCATGGTGCGCAGCACAAGGGTTCATGCGCCCGCGACGCAAAATGTTCGGCATCAGTCAGGACAGCCCCGACGTCACACCGCCTGAAAAGTGCCGTTATGATGCGTGTATCGAGGTTGACGCATCGTTCGCTCCAACAGGCGAGGTTGGGCTGCAAAGCATTGCGGGTGGCACATATGCCTGCACGCTTTTCACCGGCCCCGCCACTCAAATTGCCGCAGCATGGATGGCATTCTTCGCCCAGGTGATGTCAGCGCCCGATCTTACGCTTGTCCAGCAGCCGCCGTTTGAACTCTATCCCACCGACTACACCATCAATGAGGCCACGGGCGTATTCACATGCTGGCTGTGCGTGCCGGTTAAGGCGTTTTGATATTCGGGTTGTGGTGGCGGGGTGCGAAGCCCAGCACATTGTTCTCAGGGTCGCCGATATAGTAGATCGAGACCGGGCGGTTAGAGGCATCCCATTTCTCAACCAAGGTCGCCCCCGCTGCCTTAGCGCGGGCCACCAGTGCAGCTTGATCGGATACTTCGAAAATCGCCACCACACCTTGTTGGGTGCGTGAGGTTTTCGCTGGGCCAGGTTTGGTGGCGGCGTCCATTTGCACAACTTCTAACGAACCGACAGCGCCATCGAGGTGAAAAATCACGCCACCTTTAGGCGAGACCCGTACTTTCTGAAATCCAAGTGCCGTATAAAATTCCGACAACTTCGCGGGGTCGGGCGAGCGGACCAAAATGGTCGGCGTCGCGGTAAAAAGCGGGGCTTTGTCTTGGGCGAAAGCTGCGCCGGACAAAGCAAGAATAGCGAGCATAAGGCTTGCACTAGATTTCATGATTCACTCCCCTGTTGAAACAAAACGAAAGTCACGCCCCTGGGTGTCATACCCCCGGGCAACTCACGCCGGTGCCGCCCAAGCCGCAATAGCCGCCAGGGTTTTTGGCCAAGTATTGTTGGTGATAATCCTCAGCGTAGTAAAATTCAGGTGCGGCGATGATTTCCGTCGTGACCGCGCCGAAGCCGCTTTTGCCAAGCGCTTGTGCGTAGGTTGCTTTGGAAGCTTCGGCCGCTTTGCGTTGCGCATCTGAATACACATAAACGCCCGAACGATACTGTGTGCCTAAGTCATTGCCTTGGCGCATGCCTTGGGTGGGGTTGTGGCCCTCCCAGAATTTTTTCAGCAACGCCGCGAATGAAATTTGAGTGGGGTCAAACACCACACGCACAACTTCATTGTGTCCGGTCATGCCGCTGCATACTTCTTTATACGTCGCGTTGGGGGTGTGGCCCGCCGCGTACCCTACGTGTGTTGAGTACACACCAGGGATTTGCCAGAACATTTTTTCCGCGCCCCAAAAACAGCCCAAGCCAAACATGACCATTTCAAGTCCTTCGGGGAACGGGGCTGTCAAACGGTTGCCATTCACAAAGTGTTTTTCGGGCACGGGCATTTTGGTCGAGCGGCCGGGCGGGGCGTCGGCCTTTGAGGGCATGGCAGGCTTGCTGCGGGTAAAAAACATATGCGGCTCCTTTATTCGAACTAAGCCACAGATAAGCTCAACGGTCGAATCTGCAAATAGGTCTTGTGATCAAGAGTGCGTGTTTCATAAAACGCACTATACTTCAGCAACATATTCCAGAGCGGGCGAGGGGCCAATGCGGATTTGCTGTGCGGTACTAATTGCAAGCTTGGTGGCGGGCATTGCCAATGCGGCTGATTCTGCCAAACCTGGCAGCACATTTAAAGACTGTGCGACGTGCCCGGAGATGGTGGTCATTCCGCCGGGCTCGTTCATCATGGGCTCGACGGCAGAGGAAACCACTACAGAAGGTACGCCCGACCGCGACGCCGTAAACGAAAAGCCGCAGCACAAGGTCAACATTGCTTATCGTTTTGCAGTGATGAAGTTTGAGGTCACCCGCAAAGACTTTGCAACTTTTGTAGCGGCCACCAAGCGCACCATGGCCGAGGGATGCAAAATTTGGGACACAGAAGCTAACGCCTGGGGCATCATGGATGCTGACGCCAATTGGAAGAACCCGGGTTTTGCGCAGGCCGATAATCACCCGGTTGTGTGCGTGCAATGGGCTGATGCCCTGGCCTTTGCGGAATGGATGTCGGAAAAAACCGGCCAGCATTATCGGTTGCTGAGCGATGCCGAGTTCGAATGGATTTTGCGCGGGCTGCCTTCGGGCCAGGCCACACAAACCGTGCGCTGGTGGGGCGATGGCCGCGCGCAAGCGTGTGACTACGCCAATGTTTCTGACTTCACAAAGGCAGCAACGTTAAAACTGCCGCCCGATCCGACCACGACGTTTCAATGCAACGATGGCTACGCCTACACCGCACCGGTTGGTTCGTTCAAACCCAACCCCCTTGGCGTGTATGATATTTTTGGAAATGCGTGGGAGTGGGTGCAAGATTGTTTTGCGCGCAGTTATGTGGGCGGGCCAGATAATGGTTCGGCGCGCGAAGAGGGCGATTGTTCCGAGCGCGTCATCCGTGGAGGTGCCTGGCATGCGGACCCCTGGTACATCCGCTCTGCCAAACATGATTGGGCCCCGCCCGAGCTCAACACCGCGCGGGTAGGAATGCGCCTGGCGCGCGACGTGAAGTAACTAATTTGTGGCGCGTAATGCAGCGATCACCGCATTGGGTAGGCTTGAATCGTCCCAATCCATGCGCGGCTTACCTAAGCGGACGATCACTAAATCGTTAGCCCGGCTGACATAGACGCGCTGTCCGCCGAAGCCATCAAAGAAAAAGATATCAGGGTCCAGCCATTCTTCCGCCGCCGGAACCCCTACGCCCTGCTTGGCCGCGTTGTACCAGCGCTCTTTGACATAAGGGTT
>JANLSL010000247.1:0-2268 GCA_031362385.1 Alphaproteobacteria bacterium
ACTTGGCCAACCCCACTTTGGCCACAGTGCCCACCAGTATTAGCTATCAAAGCCTGATCAATTTTTCACCGTGGATGGGCATGGACGGCGTGGATGGCATGAACCTGGGGCGCGGCAATGGCTTTCGCGTCGCCGACCAAAAAGAACTGCCACCCTATTATCTTCAGCTTGGCGAAAAATATCACGCCGATGTGTTGCACGATCCGCTGGGTGCAATTGAAGGTAAGTTTGAGAAAAAGCCTGGTTAGCGCAGCGTCTCGCTAACTTTTGCGATCATCTTCAGCACCAATGTTGCTGCACGCGCATCGGCGGGGCTGGCGTGTTTGGATTTGATCTCGGCCTCAAACCCCGCCAGCAGGGCGCGCTTCATATCCAAAGGTCGCTTACCCAAATAAGCGCTCAGCCATTGCGAGACGGCCTTGGGGTCGGGGCGTTCGCGCGCCATGTTCATCATGGTTGGAACGGGATCAGAGGCCATTCATTTAGTCCTGATGCTCTCTTTTAAACGGGCCCCACTCTTCCAGCGCTTCAATGCGCTGGACGACGGCTTGGCGCTCGTCATCTAAAAACCGCGCGACAGCTTGGCGGAAGCCAGGCTCGGCGATCCAATGGCCGGAGTATGTGGCGCGTGGCAAATACCCCCGCTGAATTTTGTGCTGGCCTTGGGCACCGGCTTCGACCCATTCCAGTTTTTGCGCGATGGCGTAGTCGATGGCACGGTAGTAGCAGCATTCAAAATGCAAAAAGGGATAATCAACAATGCCGCCCCAGTTGCGGCCAAACAGCGTGTTCCCCCCGCGCAAGTTAATTGCCCCGCACACCGGTTTGTCGCCCTCGAACCCCATCACCAACACCACCGCGTCGGCCATGCGTTGTGACAACAGGTCGAAGAATTCACGCGTCAGGTACGCCTGGCCCCATTTCCTGTCTGATGTGCCGACATAGAATTTGTAAAACGCGTCCCAGTGGAATGATTTAATGTCTGCGCCCACCAAGGTTTCGATACGCACACCGCAAGCGTTGGCCTTCTCGCGCTCTTTGCGAATATTCTTGCGCTTGCGCGAATTCATCGCCTCGAGAAAATCATCAAAGCTGCCGTAGCCTTCATTCTTCCAATGATATTGCTCGCCGATACGGGGCAAAAAACCTGCTGCCGTCATCAGGCTTTGTTCGGCCGCTGTGGAAAACGTCACATGTAGCGATGAGACGCGCCGTTGCTTGGCTAACGCGATCATTGTCTCGATGAGTGTGGTTTGCAGTTCGGCGCGCGTCGTATCATCCACATCGCTGCGCACCATCAGGCGTGGGCCTGTTACAGGGGTAAACGGTACGGCGCATTGAAGTTTGGGATAGTACTGCCCACCGGCGCGCTGGTAGGCATTGGCCCACCCGTGATCGAACACATATTCACCGTAGGAATGGTTTTTGAGGTAGGTCGCCGCCACCGCAATCACTTTCCCGCGTGCGTCCTCAATAACGATGTGTTGGGGCTGCCATCCTTCTTCGGGGCAAGCGGATTTGGAATCTTCCAGTGCGCTGTAAAACGCATGACGAACAAACGGGTTGGCATTACTTTGATCCTGGCCCGCGCAGGCGTCCCACGCAGCCGCTGGCACGGCGTCAATCGAATTGACGACCTTTGCGACCAGGTTATCAGACGTAGCCCGTTCGTCGTTCACAGGTTAAGCCACCTCGAACACGGCTTCCACTTCGACGGCCGCTCCGCGCGGCAATGATGGTGCGCCCACAGCCGCGCGGGCATGGCGTCCGGCATCGCCAAACACCTGGACCATCACATCCGATGCGCCGTTAATCACCTGCGGGTGTTGGGCGAATGCAGGTAAACAAGCAACAAAGCCTGTGAGTTTCACGACGCGTTTGACCTTATCCAAGTCGCCGCCCAATGCAGTTTTGGCTTGGGCGATGATATTGAGCGCACACAATTTGGCCGCCTCCACACCTTGTTCAAGCGACAAAGTGTTGCCGACGTGGCCTTCAAACACCACCGCGCCGTCTTTGAGGGGCAACTGGCCAGAGATAAACAACAAATTCCCGGTCCGCACCGCAGGCACATAATTGGCAATTGGTGCCGCGGCTGTGGGCAGAGTAACACCTAGCTCAGCCAGGCGCTTATCGACGGTTCCCATGCTTTAATCCCTGATTTTTTAAGTCGCCAATGGTGCTGATCGCGTCGTCAAAAGATGATTGCGGTCTTGGCTACGCGGGTCACTGGGGCGCAATCTGTCTTGTGGTTCGAGCACGCCGGTA
>JANLSL010000251.1:0-2765 GCA_031362385.1 Alphaproteobacteria bacterium
CCATTGGTCAGGCAATGTGTCGGTTGTGGGCATCCGTCCGCCGACCAGCAATGCCCAGCGCACACGCCAATGCCCAAAATTTGGCAACGAGACAATGGCGCGTTTTGCAATGCGCAGCAGGTCAATCAATACCGCTTGTGGGTTCAGTGTGGCTTGTAGCGTTTGGCTTAAGATGGCGTAGTCAAATGCACCGTCAGGGTAATCTTTAAGGTCGGTTTCAAGGTTGCCCTGAATCACCGACAGTCCTTGGCCTACGGCGGCGCGCACGCGGGTCATGGAAATCTCAAGGCCGCGCGCATCGACCTGCTTGAAGGCCGACAAGTACGACAGCAGCGTGCCATCCCCACAGCCCACATCAAGCACCCGGGTGTTGGGCGTGACCAAATCAGCCACCAACTGTAAGTCAACACGAATGCGCTTGGTGGGCTTGGTCCCAAGCGGCTGTATTGGGATTTGGTTCATGGCCGCGCAATCCCGCGCACTTGCGCACAGCCGTCAATAAAGCCGCGCAAGGTTTGATGAAAATCAGGCTCGTCCAGCAAGAAAGCATCATGACCTTTGTCAGACTCGATTTCAACAAAGCTCACATTCGCTGCCACTGCATTAAGGGCATGCACAATCGCCCGGCTTTCAGCGGTTGGAAACAACCAGTCCGACGTAAAAGAGATCAGGCAGAATCTGACGGGTGACCCCTTAAAGGCGTTTGATAATACGCCGCCGTTCTCGCTTGCCAAGTCGAAGTAATCCATAGCCCGCGTGATATAGAGATAAGAGTTGGCATCGAAGCGATCGACAAACGTGTAGCCCTGGTGACGTAAATAACTTTCCACCTGAAAGTCAGCATCAAATCCGTATGTTAGCGCGCTGCGGTCTTGCAGCTTGCGGCCAAATTTTCGGTGCAACGCAGTTTCTGAAAGATAGGTAATGTGTGCAGCCATGCGCGCCACCGCCAGGCCCCGTTTAGGGACTTTATTTTCTTCCAAATAATTTCCGTGCGACCATTCGGGGTCGGCCATGATGGCCTGACGCCCGACTTCATGGAACGCGATGTTTTGGGCCGAATGCCGATACGACCCTGCAATCGGCACGGCGGCAAAAACGCGCTGAGGGTAACGGTGCGCCCACTCTAAAGCTTGCATCGCTCCCATCGAACCGCCGATGACGCACAGAATTTTCTCAATCCCCAGTTGATCAAGCAGCTTGGCTTGGGCGGCCACCATGTCGCGGATGGTAATGCCCGGGAAGCGCAAGCCCCAGGGTCGCCCGGTGGCAGGGTTGATTTCCTTTGGCCCCGTCGAGCCCAAGCAACCGCCCAGCACGTTGGCACAAATAACAAACAAGCGATTGGTATCGATCACCTTGCCGGGGCCGACCATGTCGTCCCACCAGCCGCGCTTGCCCGTCATCGGGTGCGACCCGCAGACAAACTGGTCGCCGGTCAGCGCATGACACGCCAGCACGACATTCGATTTGTCGGCATTCAGCGTCCCATACGTTTGATAGGCCATGGTGACGTTGGGCAGGGTTTCGCCCGACTGCAAAACCAATGGCTCCGCCAGCACGACTTTCGGCTCAAGCGCCTGGTCGTTGGCGGGGGTGCGCAAAACGGTTGGAATCGTCGGGTCCATAACGCATCAGGTTTAAAGGGGCCGCGCGTGCGGCGACAAACCCCAGGAAATCAGCCCCTTAAGCCCTCTGTGTCAATGTTTTCTTTGCTTTCTAGGCCCCCAGAAACTATGACTTGCCCCGCTAAAGACGGGGTTGATTGCCCCCTCTACCGACAACTGCCGACCGACAATCGAAAGCCGTACACCATGACGTTGCCCCAACCGCGGCCCGGGGTGATGGATATTCCCCTGTATGAGGGCGGAAAGTCCCGCATTCAGGGGGTCAGCCGGGTCATCAAGCTCTCGTTCAACGAAGCTGCTTTAGGGCCAAGCCCCAAGGCAGTTGCGGCCTATGCTGAGCGTCAGGCCAGTTTGCATCGCTATCCGATCGGCGATTCGGGCGAATTACGCGCTGCTATTGCCCTAGTGCATGGCCTGGATCCCGCGCGCATTATTTGTGGCGCGGGCTCCGATGAAGTGCTCTCGCTGTTGTGCCGGGCTTACGCAGGCCCAGGTGATGAAGTGATTCACACCGCTCATGGTTTTTTGATGTACGCAATTTATGCGCGCAGCGTCGGGGCCACGCCGGTGTCGGTGCCTGAGCGAAATATCATGGCTGATGTATCGGCCATTTTGGCGGCTGTCACGCCGCGCACCAAGATTGTGTTTTTGGCTAATCCCAACAACCCGACCGGCACGTATTTGCCCAAGCAGGCAGTTGATGGTTTGCGCGCGACTTTGCGCGAAGACATTTTGCTGATTCTCGATGCTGCCTACGCCGAGTTCATGGACGCGGCTGATTATGACGACGGCACTGCATTGGCAACATCAACACCCAATACCGTGGTCACGCGCACGTTTTCAAAAATCTACGGGCTGGGTGGATTGCGCTTAGGGTGGGGGTATGGCCCCAAGGCGATCATTGATACGTTGGAGCGCTTGCGCAGCCCATTCAATGTCTCAGGCCCTGCCCAAGCCGCAGGCGCTGCGGCCATCCGCGACCACGCACACATTGCTAAAGCCAAAGCGCATAATTCAAAATGGATGAAAATTGCGCAACAACGCTTGCGCGGGCTTGGCCTGAGCATTGAGGGCAGTTCGGGGAATTTCCTGTTGCCGCTGTTTGATGGCAAGAACGGCAAAACCGCTGCGGCCGTC
>JANLSL010000258.1:0-3153 GCA_031362385.1 Alphaproteobacteria bacterium
CTATCTATGTGCTACCTACCAAAACACATGGTTGGCGCGATCTCGTTATGTTCGTTCAGGGCGGCGGGATTATTGATGGCTACCACGCAGTATTGCATTACGACGGAAAAAAATATCCGAGCAATCCATCGATGGAACCTCGATTACAATCCAAAGACCTGCTTAACAGCGCTCTCGAGGTTCCGCTGGAATATGAAGGTCAAGTTTTACTTCCACAGCCGTGATTGAAATGAGTGGCTTGATACCTGAGGAGCTAGGTAGAACCTTACTAAGATCGCCCCCACTTACTTCGCGAAAAGCCGGGCATCCCACCAGACTGGCGTCGCGAGGCTAACAGTCAGCCGAGAGAATTCGGGGTGTTGAGGGTTAATCAGAAAGTTGCTTTCCTCGCGCGCCACCACGCTGGGCACCATGAGCACGAGGCTGCGCTTGCTCTGCTGCCACGCATTACCATAGGCCTTACTCGACGAGCAATTTTGCAGGTACCAGTCGGGCAAATGGGCTGTATTCAGTTTCTCGAAAGACACGCCATTGGGAATGGTGATGCGAATGAAATGCTGATGAGGCGGTAGCTTCCCGCTGCCATGCACCAGCTTTTCCAGCATGGCCGTCGAGTAATTCTCGCTTGTATAGAGCATGGGGTACGTCGTCGTGTTCCAACGCCCAGGATTGATCGTCGAGCCTGTCGCATCAAAGATCGGGTACTGGCCTTTGAGATCGCCGATGCGATAGCAGGTCAGAACACGATCGAGGATTTGAGCGCTCACACGGCCGTCCCATGCTCGAGACGACCTAATACGTTTCTGACGAGTTGCGCGCCGATCTCGCTTTGCAAAGCCAGATCGACCGGCCTTTTGCCCTCTAAAAGCGGATGCTGACGATGGAGAAAGTCTCGCGCTTCGACTTCGCTTTTCCACACGCGAACGGCATCCGTCCAGACTTCAGCAAGTCGCGTGACCAGTTCACTTTGCACTTTGCTTAAGCGGCGTTTCGACTTGAGTCGCGCAAGTGTCGCCTTGGGGACAATGCGATGTCTAAATTCCGTGTCGAGAGGTGCAAATGCTGCTGCAACGCGGGCAACGCTGCTGATGGGCAACCCCTGATCGAGAAATTTGAGGTACTGAAATGGCGAAGCTAGCGGCTTGTCCTTGGATGGAATCTGTAGAAAGCGCGCCGTCTCGTACAGGTTTGTCATCGCAACCTCCTATCTCATGTGAGACATAATATAGTCTCTCATGAGATAGGGCGCAAGGGCGGCAAAACGCTTAGTTCCGGGCTTTATCGACCAGCTTCTTGTTCTTCAGCCACGGCATCATGGCGCGCAGCTTTTGGCCCACTTCTTCGATGGGATGCTCGGCCCAAATGCGCCGGGTGGCCTTGAAGCTGGGCTGGCCGGCTTTGCATTCGGTCATCCAGTTGGCAACAAACCGGCCCGACTGAATGTCTTTCAGCACCTTTTTCATCTCTTTCTTGGTCTCGTCAGTGATGATGCGCGGGCCGGTGACATAGTCACCATACTCAGCCGTGTTGGAAATCGAGTAGCGCATGTCGGCCATGCCGCCTTCGTACATCAAGTCGACGATCAACTTCACTTCGTGTAAGCATTCGAAGTA
Source organism: Alphaproteobacteria bacterium (assembly GCA_031362385.1). Lineage (GTDB taxonomy): Bacteria > Pseudomonadota > Alphaproteobacteria > Rhodospirillales > Rhodospirillaceae. The sequence goes on from JANLSL010000258.1 coordinate 1,614, forward strand.
CGCCATTTCAGGTGCGTAGCCTGCTTCGACCAAGGTTTCATAACCTGATGCAATGAGCTGCGTCAGGCCACCGCACAGTACAACCTGCTCGCCGAACAAATCGGTTTCGCATTCTTCGCGGAACGTGGTTTCAATAATGCCTGCGCGCCCGCCGCCAATGGCAGAGGCGTATGACAATGCCAACTCCATGGCATTGCCTGAAGCATTTTGCGCCACGGCCACCAAGCACGGCACGCCCGCACCACGTTGATACTCGGAGCGCACCGTATGGCCAGGGCCTTTGGGTGCGATCATGAACACGTCCAAGTCTGGGCGGGCTTCGATCAGTTTGAAGTGAATGTTCAAGCCGTGCGCAAATGCCAACGCACCGCCTTGCTTGAAGTTATCACGGATATCGGCTGCGTAAATCTCGGCCTGAAGCTCATCTGGCGTGAGCATCATCATGACGTCGGCCCATTTGGCGGCTTCGGCCGGTGTCATCACCTTCAGGCCCTCGCCTTCAGCTTTTTTGCGCGTGGGTGAACCAGCTTTCAACGCCACCACAATGTCTTTGGCGCCAGAATCACGCAGGTTCAAAATATGGGCATGGCCCTGGCTCCCGTAACCGACCACGGCAATCTTTTTGCCCTTGATCAAATTCACATCAGCATCGCGGTCATAATACACACGCATCGGAGTCTTCCTCTCTGTCTTCAATTCAAGTGGGGATGGATTAGTCGGCCAGCTTAATGTCAGATTCCGCTGGGTCATCTTGGGTGGCGTCGATTGCTTTGTCACCGCAGGAGATGGCCGCAGCGCCGGTGCGCGAGACCTCAGCCAAGCCCAGCGGTTGCAAGCCAACAACAAAGTTATCAATCTCGGCAGCAGTTCCTATCATTTGGAACACGAATGATTTCGGTGTGGATTCCAGAATATTTGCGCCGTGCTTATCGGCCCACTTCAAAGCCTCGGCGCGTTTTTTCCCCATGCCGATGACTTTCATGAGTGCTAGTTCGCGCTCAATCGATGGGCCATCGTCAGTGAGGTCGCGCACGACATGCACTGGCACCAACCGGCCCAATTGCGCTTTGATTTGCTCAATCACTTGATGGGTGCCCGAGGTGACAACATTGATACGCGAAACTTGCTTTTCTTTGTCGACTTCCGAGACGGTCAAGCTTTCGATGTTGTAGCCACGCCCTGAAAACAAGCCCGTGACACGGGCCAACACACCAGCTTCGTTATCAACCAACACCGCCAATACATGCCGGTAAATGCGGGTATCTTTGAGGCGCGCCAACGGCACCATACCTTCATACAGGTTGGTGGCTTGGTCGTCGGGAGAGGGTGTTTTTTGAGTGGCCATGGGCGTATGGGCAGCGCTAAACGAGCGCAGCGCCAGCTCCTGTAATGGCCCGCGAAGACTTAGCTTCGTCACCCAATATCATCTCATTATGCGCCTTGCCTGACGGAATCATCGGAAAGCAATTTTCCTTTTGATCAACCATCACATCGACAATCACCGGTTTGTTGATCGACATCATTTCACGAATAGTGTCAT